>SKQJ01000350.1 GCA_007119075.1 Bacteroidales bacterium
ACCATCCCGGATTCTGTTTTAAAGATCCGCCAAGCCTGAGAATATCAGCTGCCGGAATTGGAAAGAATTCATGTTTATCTACCTCAAAATTAGGATGGATTTCCTCCGCCGTTACCCAGGGATCAGGGAGCATTAACCATCGAACCATATCCGGATATCTGAGGCATTCACCAAATAGTTCAACATCCCGTTCATGCATTATAGCTTCCGGTGTAAGAGAAGCCACTTCCTGAAGGCCGACTCTTTCCCTTACCTGATTCAATGCATTGAGACCTGCGGAAGTGTTGCCGGTATGATAGCATGCCTCCGCATACATGAGCAATACATCGGCATATCTTATCAGTCGCCAGTTATTCGGGTCATTTCCCGGACCATAGATCGGATCAACATGTACCGGATATATATTTTTTTTCAGGCCAAATCCCTGATCAATGCTGGCATTACTGTGTACCCGGGGAATGAATTGCCTGCCGTAGTATGAATTATCAGGATCAATGTCATTAAGTATGTCACCCCTCCGGAAAAGTGAAGCGCTAAATCTGGGATCTATCAGAGTTGGATGACCTTCAGGTGTTTTTTCATAGATATCTGCAAAATCAGCTTTGGGAACAACATTCCGGAAACCATTTACGCCAAACCAGCGTGAGAAGTTGCTGCCATCGACCTGAAAGCCCGGGTTCCAATCGTTTATCACGTTTTCATATGAGTTTACATAGTTTATTTCGAAAACTGATTCTGAATTCCATTCAGACTTATAAAAACTGCCTTCGGAAGCGGGAAGATCGTAGGCTGTAAAGTTTGCCATATAGGCATTTACGTAATCCATGGAATCGTTGGAAACAGGCATGGAAAGTTGGTATTGGCCGGAGGCAATAACTTGATCCAGAATGTTTTCTGATTCGGCCCACTTTTGCTGGTAAAGATAGGATTTGCCCAGCAGGGCTCGCGCAGCCCCTCTGGTAGCCCGACCGGTATCTTTGCCGGTATACTGATCCTGTTCGGGCAAATGTTCAACAGCAAATAACAGATCTTCTTCAATCTGGTCCCAGAACCGGGATGAAGGAGAATTGGTAAATTCTTCATTCAGGTCATATACTGGATAATCGAGAAAAACAGGTTCATTGAAATGCATTACAAGGTAAAAATTATAAACCGATCTCATAAATCTTGCCTCTGCCAGTAATCTCTCTTTCAGAGGGAACCCTGCCGGATCTTCTCCCGGAACATCAATTCCGGGTATTTTTTCAAGGGCGAGATTGGTACGAAAAAGCCCCCTGTAGAGATAATCCCAAATACTGAAATTCAGGGGATCCCCCCCGATTGAGGTATTCCCTGAGGTAAAATTAAATTCGTTCAATGATGCATTCTCATTGATCATCCTGTCATCCAGTGCAAATAAAACATATTGGTAATTGTTGCCAAATAACCCCCTTCCTTTCAGAGGATCATAGCATGATGTTATGGCGCTGATCGCATGTTCTTTGGTTTTATAATAGGAATCAACTCCGAGGTCATTCTTAAGTTCTACATCCAGAAAATCATCAGAGCAAGAATTAAGAGCCACTGATAAAATGAGGATTGTTATGAATTTTGTTCTCATGCTTACGGTTTTTAAATTAAGGATTCTTAATTAATGGTTATAAATTAACATTTATCCCAAACAGGAATAACCTGGGAACAGGGTACTGCCCGTAGTCGAATCCACTGTTTATGGGGTTAGCAGAATTTATTTCGGGATCCAATCCTGAGTACCTGGTGAAAGTAATAAGGTTGGTCGCTGAAACATAAACTCTGGCTGATTGCAGGCCTGTATTGCTGAGTATCCCTGAAGGAAGTCTATAACCAATTTGCAGGTTTTTAAGCCTGAGATATGAGCCATCTTCAATAAACCATGAGGACAAACGTGCATTGTTGTTCGGATCGGTAAGGTAGGCCCTGGTCATATTACTGGATTGATTTTCAATAGACCAGAAATCACTCACTTCACTTAGTCTGTTCCAGTTCTGGGAAAGGGGCTCAGTGGCAACACCTATCTGCGATCTTATGTGATTATATATTTCATTACCGTATATTCCTTCCCAAAAAATAACCATATCAAAATTTCTGTAATACAGGTCAAAATTTAAACCGTATATTAATTTGGGAAAGGGGTTGCCTATGACCTCTCTGTCAGCCGCCGTAATACGTCCATCACCATTAATATCCCTGAACTTAATGTCGCCCGGTGAAGTGGCCCGGGCATGTTCGGCAATATCATCATTGAGGATATAATTCCCCTGTGAGGTAACGACCAGTTCACCGTTTTCATCCATCCTGAAATCAGAAGGCTGAAAAATACCTTCTGCAACCCAGCCATAAAAACTGCCAATCGGGTATCCTTCCATCGTTATGGTTGATCCTCCGGGTCCGAAAACAGGATCCTCATTTGGCAAATATTCAACCCTGTTTCTAATGGTAGTGGCATTGCCATTGATGCGGTAATTAAAATCACCTTCCATGTTTCTGTACAAGAGGTTGAATTCAAATCCCCGGTTTGATATTTCTCCTATGTTTACGGGCAATCTGCCGCTTTCCTGTTGACGTCCAAAAAAGTGATATTGCTCAAGCTCAATCAACATATCTTTCTGACTTTTGAAATAGTATTCCGCAGTAAATTCTATTCTGTTACGAAAAAAGTAGGCATCAATTCCAATATTAGTCATTTCGCTGGCTTCCCACTTTATGAATGGATTGGCAAATGAGCGGATTATTGTACCGCCGTAATGAATATTTTCGGCTATTCCAAATGGATACCGTGTTTCAAGAGGATTATTGATTCTGTCAATATACAGGAAGTTCCCGATATTATCGTTGCCGGTCTGGCCCCAACCGAATCGTAGTTTCAGCATATCAATCTGATCCACGTCGGGCAAAAGATCTTCGTTAAGCTTCCACCCCAGGCTGAAGGACGGGAAATATCCGATCCTGTTTTCCGGACCAAACCTGGAGGAGCCATCACGGCGGATTGTAGCTGTAAGCAAGTATTTGCCATTATAGTCATACATCCCCCTGAAAAAGTATGAAGAATATTTTTCATCTATTTCGTTACCGTCTGCCGCGGCAATATTTTGTGCCAGCGACAATACTATTTTATCAAATGCCATATCATTACCGGTAACTCCAAAAGAACGGAATTTGCTATGCTCACCGGACTGGCCCAACAGAATGTTTAGATTGTGGTTTCCAAATTGGTTATTAAAAGTCAGAAGGTTGTTTATCATCCAATGATTTGTATTCAGGCTGGCTTCACGCAGTGAGGAGGTAGTATTGCTCCATGCCCTTGCCAGTTCATACCTGGGAGAATACTGATAAGGAATTACCTGTCTGTTATTAACACCTAATTCTATTCTGTAATTGAGATTTTCGAATAGATTTATTTGTCCGTAAACTGTTGATAATAATTGATTAACATTTGACTGGTTAATGTTGAGCATCTGCTCGGCCAAAGGGTTGGTCTGGTCGTTAGGACCGGTAATAATTTCTTCGGGCCCCCCATATCCTCCAATATTATCAGCATTATGTGTCAGCATAAAAGGAGATGCCAGAGTGGCGGTCGACCAGGGGTTTCTGCCCCTGTGAGAGGTAAGGTCATTTAATTCCCTCCCGTATGTGAATGTTTGTCCAAAAATCAACCAGTCATTTGCGTTCGTCTCAGAATTAAACCTCGCTGTTATTCGGTTATAGCCGGTATTAACAAGTGTGCCGGTTTCATCATAATAATTGGCCGAAAACGAATAATTAAATCTCTCGGTACCACCTCTCATAGACAGGTCATAATTTTGTTTTACTCCTGTCTGCAATATTTCATCCTGCCAGTCAGTGTTTCCGGCTCCGTTGGCACTCCTTGCATCAGCGTTAAATACATTCGGCAATGGAAAGTTAGGGTTTCTCTCAATGAAATTTGTCCAGGCACTTGTTGAAAAATCAGCATACTCGTCTGCATCCATAAGTTGATAACGTCTGGGTGTCCGGGTAACTCCTGCATAAGATGTAAAATTAATTTCCATTCTGTCTGTTGCCCCACGTTTTGTTTTAATCACGACAACTCCATTGGCACCCCTGGCACCATATATTGCCGTAGCAGATGCATCTTTCAGTACGGATATTGATTCGATATCTGAAGGGTTGATGACATTGACCACATATCTGTTGCTAACCATGCCGTCAATAATATACAGGGGATCGGGGCCACTGGAAATTGAGCCAATACCCCTGATTTTTACAGAGGTTTGAGCGCCTGGCTGACCGGAATTTGCGGTGACGGAGACTCCTGCAGCCCGTCCTTGCAGAGCCTGACCAAGAGTAGCCGGGGATGTGCGGGTCAGGTCATCTCCCGATATTATGGAGACAGAACCGGTAAGATCATCTCTCCTCTGCACACCATAGCCGATAACAACAGTTTCTTCAAGGGTAAAAATGTCAGGAACCATCAAAACGTCGATCTCCCTGCGTCCATTTACATTGATTTCCTCATTAATGAATCCTACAAAAGAAAAAACCAGAATTGCATCAGGTTCTGAAACGGTTATTTCATAGAATCCTTCCAGATCTGAAATAACACCCGTGGTAGTACCCTTTTCGAAGATATTCACGTTTGGCAAAGTAGACCCGTCAGTTGCATCAGTGACTGTACCCCTGACAGTAACAGCTTGTCCGGACACTTCCACGATCGAGGTAAAAATCATGAATGCCAGGAAACAAAACCTGAAAAGATACTTCAAGGAAGGTTGGCTGTAAATTGGAAGTTGATTCATCGGATATGGATTATTTTGGATTATCAATCATGATGTGTACAATGCACACAATTAGATTGTAATGTTAGATAAATGTTTTTAAAAATAAAATTTATTTACCCATATAATAACCAAATAATTTTTATGGTCTGGGCTCATTGGAATCGACCGGGGCAGGGAAGGGTTGAGGCAAAATCCGGGTTATTGGTTGCAGCCATTATTGCCTGGTAATTTCCACCATATGAATTATCAGGCTGGTTTCAATTGCCTTTATTTCAATATGATTACCGGTGATATCCGGGCCGAGATTTTTTGTGGCTACTTTCCAATCGCAGGTGCCCTCTTTGTTAAACCTGGATGTCTGTCCCATAGCATTTATTTCGAAATGGCCGGTTCCTTCATCTTTATACCGGATAGTCAGAACGTGGTTTGCACCATCCCTGAGGCTGGAGGCAAAATCATCGTCCAGCAATAGCTTCATAGGGTAAGAAGGATCTATTTTCCTTGCCCATAAGCCATACCTTGTTGTGTCAACATTGTATAAAGGTTTTGAATTATCGTCAGAATGCCGTTCCATCAGAAAAGTGTAATCACCTTTAAGGTAATCCCCTTCTCTGAAAGCTATCCACGCACCGGGACTCACTTCCGGGTGCGCAGCATAACCTGCATATCTGCCGCTAAATTCATAATCGGCCCTGAAATCCGGGTAATCAACATCACCGGACCTCATTGCCAGGAAAGTGACCCCACTATGCAAATTGCACAATAAAGTCCAGTAATTAAACTGGGATTTCGTAATGGGATATCCGGTCTTTTTCCAGTCCCATGCATCAGAGCCTGTAGTGGCAGAGCTCCAGGACTCCATAAATCCAAGGGTCTTCCCCGTTTTGCAATAATCGATGAACACTTTATACTGACTTTCAAAACCGGGGTTTCGGGGTTGAGGTTCGCTCGAAGTATGGAAAAGGAAAAGGTCACCGTTATCAACCATACTGAGATGCTCCGGTCTGGCAGTCCCGCCGGATACTGCGCAGGCACGCAAAAAGACATTGATATCTTCATGGGGATTGAAGGCTTCGATATACATATCGATAGTCCATGTTTTATAATTATCCGCAATACCCTGCGTCCATGGCCATTTATCACCCCAGGAAGCATCTTCTTCAAGAGTCCAGTGAGTTTGCTCCCTGTGTTCAGGCCTTATGTAGTGGTGTTCCGTCCCGATCGCATTGTAATTGTGGCGGATACCCAGTACGGCATCCCTGTATGGAGACTTTTTTAGATGGCCGGCCAGAGCCATGATCATGTTTCGGTATTTCTCCTTGTAAACGGGATGCCAGTACATCAAGGGACCGAACCCGTTGAGGTGATCTTCTGCAGTGGGATACTGAATGTCCTTCAGATAGGGTACAATTTTGTAAAGATAATCGGGATGCCTGTTTCCATTGATCTGGATAACCGTCTTCATCCCCTTGGAATGGATTTGCCGCAGCCTGGCATCAAGATCCTCAAAGGCGTATTTGCCTTCTTCGGGTTCAAACCATCTCCACATGTAAAATATCTGCCCCGTCGTGACTATACCTCCCCTTGAATCAAGATTTTCCTGGTTACCGTACCAGATAAGGGCTATACCCCTGTCATGGTGTAAGGGCGCCTGGGCAAGGATGCTTCCCTTTATAAAGACCAAAAGAATTAATGAACCGAGAGTTATTAATTTAAAACGGGACGGGAGAAAGTCAGACATATCTTTTAATAAGTTAATTGCTGCCTTTAAGCGGAGCAGACTGCTGAATATGCAAAAGGAGTTGCCGGGTTTTGCGCCGGCAACTCCTTTTAACAGCAGATAGTCAATGTTAGTTGGTCACGGTAATAGTGATGGATTTTACATCCTGCAGGTAATCCTTTGCCCAGTTGCCCGAGCTTGAGGCAACCATGGTGAACACATATTCTCCGGCTGAAGGGTAGCCGGGAATTTCGACCGATTCCGATTCAGTGGATACATTCGCTCCTGTTCTCCTGGGATCGTCGGGATCATAGGTTGATTGTTCATTATGTCCACGGAAATATACAAGAAATTCCCCCTGAACATTATCCAGGTATACGGTAAAGCCCTGACCGGGGGCCAGGGTGTTGTTCTCGATACTGGTGGTAAAATCCGCCGACGGCTCGATGGCATCCTCCCTGTTGCAGGAAAGGAACCCGGCCGTCATGGCAAATACCAGTAATAATGACAGTTTTTTCATAGTTGGCAATTTATAATTTGATCTGATAATTGTTTAAACAGGTAATTTCGAAAGAATTTTTCCAATAAGATTAACGCCATAATAGCCACTGCTATCACCAGCCGGGATTTTGAATAAGATTTCCTTCGCTCAGGTTTATTTCCCTGATCGGGATGGGAAGGAACTCATGCTTGCCAGCAACATAAAATTCTCCTGTACCGTCAGGTCCTGTCTGGCGGCCCAGGATCTGCTGCATGTCTATTCCCCATGCCGGATCGAAGCTCCAGCGGACAAGATCGAACCACCGGTGCGATTCAAGGGCAAGTTCCACATCCCTTTCATGGATTATTGCCTCTTTTGTCAATGCCGGTACCGGTGGCATATCGACCCTTGCCCTTACCCTGTTCAGCGCCTGCAGTCCGTCGTTAATACCCTCTCCCAGGAGATAAGTCACTTCGGCATACATTAACAGGACATCGGCAAATCTTATAACATTTCTGTTAATGGGATCATTAAGCGGAGCATCTGCTTCGTAATAGACCGGGAAGTAATATTTCTTCAGGCCGAATCCGGCTGTCGGGTGTTCAGGCTGCCGTATCAGTCCCCTCCCCCGGGCAATCCTTTTGTTGTTCAGCCCGCTCCGGTATTCCCTGAAATAGGGGCTATCCGGACGGAAGTCCATCATATCGCCGTCCAGGTAAACTGTGGCGTAGGCCCTGGGGTCACGATCGAACCCCTCGGGGGCACCCTCGGTTTCAAATGCGTCCCACAGGTCGGGGTGTGCCTCATGGTTTTTAAAGCTTGAGCCGTGGGGACTGAAATAGGCTACGTTCAGTGCGCCCGACCACTGCCATCCGGGCAACCA
>SKQJ01000289.1 GCA_007119075.1 Bacteroidales bacterium
GTATCTTCAGTCTGTTCCAGCTTTTCCCGGGTCCTTGCGAGATTGATCTCCTGCAGGACTTTTTTATACTCAAAAGGAATGACCTTGACAAACCGGGGCAGGTATTCGTCCCAGTTTACAAGGATCTGTTCTGCCAGCGTGCTTCCGGTGTAAAGCATATGTTTCCCGATAAGCTGCTGCAGCTCGTTGATGTCGGCCGACTCCCGGACCGTTTCAGTCTCCACCAGCCCCTTGTTGCAGAAATAATCAAAGTTCCCGCCCGTATCCAGCACATAGGCTATGCCGCCGCTCATCCCCGCTGCAAAATTCCTGCCGGTGGCGCCGAGCACTGCCACCCGTCCCCCGGTCATATACTCACACCCATGATCGCCTACTCCCTCTACGACTGCATTTGCGCCGCTGTTTCTGACTGCGAACCTTTCCCCGGCCACTCCCCTGACATACAGCTCACCGCGGGTAGCTCCGTAGAGTATGGTGTTTCCCACAATAATGTTCTCCTCGGGCCTGAATGTTGATCCCGGCGGGGGAGTCACGATAATCTTGCCTCCCGATAATCCCTTGCCGAGATAATCGTTGGCATCTCCCTGAAGCGTAAAGCTCACTCCCTTGACAAGGAAGGCCCCGAAACTTTGTCCAGCCGAACCGTAAAACCGTGCGTTGATTGTGTCTTCCTCCAGCTCACGGAAAGCAAGCTTTCTTGTAATCTCGCCCGACAGCATAGTGCCTACGGCACGGTCGGTATTCTTGATGCTGTTTGATATCCAGACCTTTTCGCCCATGTTTATCGCCTTGCCAGCCATCTTTATAAGCGCAGCATCCATGATGCCGTCGATCTTATGCTGCTGGGGCTTCTGGCAGAACAACGCATGTTTTCTCCCTTCCGGGGGAAAGTAGATCATTTTTGAAACATCGACATGTTTTGCCTTCCAGTGAACGATCCCTTCCCTTTTTTGCAGCAGATCGGTCCGGCCCACTATATCCTCAAATTTCCGGACTCCCAGATCAGCAAGTATTTCACGGACTTCCCGGGCAATAAAGCGAAAATAATTTTCCAGGTATCCGGCATCTCCGGTGAACCGTTTTCTCAGGTTTTCATCCTGGGTGGCCACTCCGACCGGGCAGGTATTGAGATGACACTTGCGCATCATCACACAGCCAAGGACAATGAGGGCGGAAGTGGAAAACCCGAATTCCTCGGCACCAAGCATCCCCATGAGCACCACGTCACGCCCGGTCTTAAGCTGTCCGTCGGTCTGCAGCCGCACCCGTCCCCTGAGATTGTTAATGACAAGGGTCTGGTGCGCTTCTGAAATCCCAAGCTCTATGGGCATACCGGCATGTTTGATCGAGCTGGCAGGACTTGCACCCGTTCCTCCTTCGGTTCCGCTGAGCGTTATCAGGTCGGCTTTGGCTTTTGCAACCCCGGCTGCGATTGTGCCCACACCGTATTCGGCCACAAGCTTAACGGAGACTGTAGCCCGGGGGTTGACACATTTAAGGTCAAATATAAGCTGTGCCAGATCCTCAATTGAATATATGTCATGATGGGGAGGAGGCGAGATCAGCGTGATGCCGGGAGTAGAATTCCTGAGCCTGCCGATCACATCATTAACCTTGAAGCCCGGCAGCTGCCCCCCTTCGCCGGGCTTGGCCCCCTGGGATACCTTGATCTGGATCTCATCGGCATTTACAAGGTATTCGGTGGTTACTCCGAACCGGCCCGAAGCGATCTGTTTGATCGCGCTCCGCCTGTTTGGTTCTCCCGGCAGGTGCCTGAACCTTTCCCGGTCTTCGCCGCCTTCGCCGGTATTGCTTCTTCCGCCTATGCGGTTCATTGCGGTTGCCAGAGCCTCATGGGCTTCCTTGCTGATAGAGCCGTATGACATGGCACCGGTGACAAAACGCTTCAAAATATCCTCTTCGGGTTCAACCTCATCAATGCCGATGGGATCTGATTTATAATCAAGAAAACCTCTCAGGAACGAAGGCTTCCGGTTCTCATTGTCAACCAGGCCGCTGAACTCCTTGTATTTTTTATAGCTATTTGTCCTTGCCGCCCATTGCAGCAGGCTGACTGTTCCGGGGTTCCATGCATGATGCTCTCCGTTTACCCTGTAAGAGTAATAACCTTCGGTAGCAGGCAGGAAATTGCCGTTGGCGCCGTGGTCGCTGAATGCCTGCCTGTGGGGTATCGCAGCTTCTGCGGCTATGCCGTCAAGCCCGATGCCTTCAACACGGGAAGCGGTACCGTTGAAATATTTGTCCACCACCTCTGTCGACAGACCGAGGCATTCGAATATCTGGGCGCAATGATAGCTCCTCAGGGTGGATATCCCCATCTTTGAAAGCACCTTGAGCAATCCGCCGTCAATCGCTTTTATGTAATTCTCCCGTGCTTTTTTGTATTCCATGTCCAGCTCTCCGCTTCTTGCACTTTCATTGATCGCAGCGAAGGCAAGGTAGGGATTGATAACGCTGGCTCCGTACCCGAGGAGCAGGGCAAAATGCATTACCTCGCGCGGTTCGGCAGTCTCCAGAATAAGACCGGCCTGCATTCTCTTTTTCGTCTTTATAAGATGGTGGTGCACCGTCGATACGGCCAGAAGCGAAGGGATGGGAGCTTTTTTCCTGTCAATATCCCTGTCCGACAATATTATGAAATTAACCTGGTCATCGACGGCTTTTTCGGCTGCTATGCACAGCCGTTCGAGCGACTTTTCCAGAGCTGCGCCGCCTCCCGAAGGGTCGAATACGATCGGGAGGGTTATATGGGTGAAGTCGGAACGGTCAAGATCCTTTAATTTCTTAAGGTCCGTATTGGTAACGATGGGGCTTTTAAATTTGATTAGCCGGCAAAGGGCCGGGGATTCCTCAAGAAGGTTTTTGCTGAGCGAACCGATGTAATTTGTGAGAGACATAACCAGTCCTTCACGAATTGGATCTATTGCAGGGTTGGTGACCTGGGCAAATTGCTGCCTGAAATAGTTGAACAGCCGCTGGGGCTTGTCGGACAGTACGGCAGGAGGGGTGTCATTGCCCATCGAGCTTACCGGCTCCTTGCTCTCAAGGCACATTGGCCTGATTATAAGCTCAAGGTCTTCCTTGCTGTACCCGAATGCCTTGAACCATACGGAGTATTTTTCTCCCATCCGGGATGTTACCCTCTCCTTCACCACTATGTCTTCAAGTTCCAGACGGTTCTCCCTCAACCAGTTTCCATAAGGATTCATTCTCGAAAGCTGTGATTTAAGCTCTTCGTCGGAAATGATCACTCCCAGCTTGGTGTCGACAAGCAGTATCTTGCCGGGCCGCAGCCTTCCTTTTTCCTTGATCTGGTCATCGGGAAAACACTGAACACCCGTTTCGCTGCCCATTACTATCAGATCGTCGCGGGTTATCAGGTAACGGGACGGCCTGAGCCCGTTGCGGTCGAGCGTTCCTCCCACATACCGGCCGTCGCAGAAGAGGAGCGATGCGGGTCCGTCCCAGGGCTCCATGATGGTGGAATGGTATTCATAAAATTCCTTCAGGCTGCCGGGTATGGGGTTTTTATCGTTAAAGGATTCCGGAACCAGCATGGAGAGCGCATGAGGAAGAGTCCGGCCTGTCAGCATTAGAAATTCAAGCACGTTATCGAGTGAGGCCGAATCGCTTTTTCCCGGCTCGATAACGGGGAAGAGCTTTTGAAGATCGTTGCCGAAAATATCGGTTTTCAGCAGCGATTCCCTTGTCTGCATCCAGAGCCGGTTGCCTTTGATGGTATTGATCTCACCGTTATGCGCCAGGTATCTGAATGGCTGTGCAAGATCCCAGGTGGGAAAGGTATTTGTGCTGAAACGGGAGTGAACCAGGGCGATGGCACTGGCAAAATTTCTGTTTTCCAGGTCGGGAAAATAATCAACCAGCTGGGCCGGAGTGAACATTCCCTTGTAAACCATTACTTTAGTAGAGAGACTGGGGATGTAGAACCAGTGTTTTTGTGATACATCAGAATTCCGCACCTGGTTTTCGGCGAGTTTCCTTATAACGAAAAGCTTTCTTTCGAGCTCATCCTGCTCGTAATTGCCGGTAATGAACACCTGTTTCATAAATGGTTCGGTGCTAAGCGCAATTTCGCCGAGCGATCGGTTGTTTACAGGAACATCACGTGTGGCTGTCAGCCTGAGATCCTCTTTTTCCAGAAGGGAAAAAAATATCCTTTCACAGGCTTCCCGGTCATTTTCACCTGGCGGAAGGAACATAATACCCGTGCCATACCTGCCGGAAGCCGGCAGACTGTCAACCTCGCTCATGTAGAAATCATGCGGTATCTGAACCATGATGCCGGCGCCGTCGCCGGTCACATTGTCGGAGCTTTCCGCACCCCTGTGAGTCATATTGACAAGGACCCGGAGTCCGCGTCTTACTATTTCGTGCGACTTCTCGCCCCTGATACTGGCCACAAAACCTATTCCGCAGCTGTCGTGCTCGTTCTCCTGCGAATATAGGCCTGCAGTTTTATATGAACTGTTTGCCATTGTATTTAAGAATTGCCGTATATGTTGGAATAATTACACTGTATCCGCTATCTCACCTTATTGCTGCGCTTCACGGGACGGATCACCTGATCTGTCCGTTCCCAAAGATAATATATTTTGTTGTGGTCAGCTCTTTCAGTCCCATCGGTCCCCTGGCATGAAGCTTCTGGGTCGATATGCCTATTTCGGCGCCAAAACCGAATTCGAACCCATCGGTAAAGCGGGTGGATGCATTCACGTAAACGGCGGCGGCATCGACCTCGGCGAGGAACTTCTGGGAGCTGTGATAGCTCTCCGTGACGATAGTCTCCGAATGTTTCGAACCGTATTTATTGATGTGCAATATCGCGTCGCTGAGAGAAGGGACTACCTTTACAGCCAGAATAAGGTCGAGGAATTCGGTGTACCAGTCCTCCTCTGTGGCCGGGACGGCATAACCGATTATTTCGGTGACATTCCTGTCTCCCCTTATTTCAACATTAAGCTCTTTCAACCGGTCGCAGATACCAGGCAGGAAAATATCGGCAACGGAGGAGTGAACAAGCAGGGTTTCAATTGCATTGCAGACCCCGGGCCGCTGTGTCTTTGCATTGATCACGATCCTTGAGGCCATTTCGAGGTTCGCGGTCTCGTCAACAAAAGCATGACAATTACCGGTCCCGGTTTCAATGACCGGCACGCTGCTGTTCTCGGTCACGGTTTTTATCAATCCCTGTCCCCCGCGGGGTATGAGTATGTCAAGATATTCATTCAGCCTCATCATGGCGACCGCGGTTTCCCTGCCTGTATCCTCCACCAGCTGGACCGCTTCGGGAGGCACGCCTTCACTGACAAGTGCCTCCTGTATGGTTTTGACGATAGCTATATTTGAATTGATGGCTTCTTTTCCGCCCCTCAGTATCACGGCGTTGCCCGTTTTCAGGCATAGGCCGGCAGCATCGACTGTCACATTGGGCCTGGCTTCATATATGATTCCTATAACCCCGATAGGAACCCTTATCTGTCCGATCTGAAGGCCATTGGGGCGTTTTTTCATTGAAATGACCTCTCCGACCGGATCCTCAAGCATAGCTACCTGCGAAAGTCCCTCGGCCATGGAGGCGATCCTGTCACTTGTCAGCGTAAGCCTGTCAAGAAGGGAACCCTTCACCTGGTTCTTTTCAGCTTCGGCCAGATCCTTTTTATTTGCTTCGAGAATGTAGCCGGTTCTGTCCACTATAAGTCCCGCCGTCTTATTCAAGACCCTTTTCTTTTCATCGGATGACATCCGGGCCAGGAAATATGTTGCCTGGCGGGCCAGTTCTCCTTTTTTGTTTAATTCTTCCATTGTAAAATATCTTATCTATTTGCTGGTTTATTTTTGATGTTCTTTTCTCCATGAGAACAGGGTCCCCGAAACCTTTCCTGCAAGTATGTCCCGTAGTATTTCCGGGTTAGATCCGTTGGCTATTACGACTTTTACTGCGGCATCCCTGCATATCCGCGAGGCCGCTATTTTAGTTGCCATCCCACCGGTCCCGAATCCTGAACCGGCTCCGGTGGCTGATTTTTCAAGTTCACCGGTAATCTCGAAAACTTCCGGAATAATCTGTGCTTCCGGATCTTTCCGGGGATCGGCCGAAAACAGTCCGTCGATATCGGACATGAGAATAAGTAGCTCGGCACCTGCAAGACCGGCGACATGTGCCGACAGGCTGTCATTATCTCCGAATTCTATCTCATCGGTGGCCACAGTGTCGTTTTCATTTATAATGGGAATAATATCCATTGAAACCAGTTCATTCAGGGTATTGCAGGCATTGATCCGCCTTTCCCTGTTTACCAGGATGTCTTTGGTAAGCAGCACCTGGGCCACCTGCTGTTCCCGGGCTTCAAAGAACTTCTGGTAAATCCTTATCAGTTCCGCCTGGCCGATTGCCGCCAGCGCCTGTTTATCAGCCAGGTCAGTCGGCCGGGAGCCGAAACCGAGCCGGCCCGCACCGACGGCTATGGCGCCGGATGAAACCAGAATGGTTTTTATCCCTGATTTCTGAATGCCTGCCAACACTTCCGAAAGTTTTGCCATGCGCTGATAATTAAGTCTTCCGTTGGGATAGCTCAATGATGAGGTCCCTACCTTGACTACTATTTTTTTACAGTTTACCAGTTGTTTCCAGCTTTCCATTATTCCTTTGTTATCAGCAGCCCGGCGATCAATCGCCATTCAGTCCGCAATCTGTTTTAGACTGCTTGCCCCCGGGCTATCTGTAAATCCGTCGCTTTTAACTAATACTGTCATTTGTCAATTTTCAGGCTATAATATATCCAAATATAACGATAATCTGATGCCTTGATATATTCGGTTCACCGACAATTTACTTATTGGCCCCGGTCATTTCCCTGAAGTGCTGAAAATCGGGAAATCCATTGATATCCTGGTCGATCAGCAGTTTTCCCTTCTTAATCTCTTCTGTGACATCAAGCAGCTCCTCGGCCGTCGCCTCCCGTATCAGTGAGCTGTTCCTGAACAAAAGCAGATAATTGTTTTCGGTGTAAGTGTTCACGACTATCATATCGGCCCCGGTAAGCGAAGTAACTATAAGCACCAGGGGATAATTGTCGTTCAGTATTATGTCATTGGTCGAGACAGAGTCATTTTCATTTATAAGAGAAATAATCCCCCTGTCCATGAGCCTGACAAGGGTATTTGTGGCATTCAGATTACGTACCGGGTTGTCAACGACATCTTTTGTCAGAAGTATCTGTGCCACGGTCTGATCGAAATCATCGAAGAACTTCTGGTATTCCTTGATGAGCTCCACCTGGCCGACCGCTGCGGCAGCCTGCTGTGCAGTTATGCCCGAAGGTTCTGAAGCGAATCCGAGTCGGGCGGTGCCCAGCGCTATGGCGCCGGAAGAGACTATCATTACCCTGGCCCCGGAGTTTTGCAGACTGGCGCATATCATGGCCAGGTGCTCCAGCTTACCAGGGGAGATCTTACGGTCTTCGCCAAAGAGGGTTTCTATTTCTACCTTAAACACAATCTTCATAACCAGGTTTTTTAGACCCGGGGTTCAGGTGCGCCCCAGCAATTTTTTAATTGCATTTTCTGCCCGTTGGAAATCAAAGCCCGACATTTCCTGCCGCATTTTTTCCCTGATAAGGCCATTGCAAAGATTGCCGATGCTGCCTTCATGCCTGTGATCGAGCTCCCTGCCGGCCTCCA
>SKQJ01000006.1 GCA_007119075.1 Bacteroidales bacterium
CTCAACCATATTCAGTCCGCCGAAGGCCTCACCGGGCGAGCTGAAAATACCCGCACCTATCCCGGCCGCCCTGGCAGCTCCCTGAGAGCCGTCGGTATTATAGAGCTCAATGCTGGCACCGGTGATCGAGGCAAGACTTTCCCTGAAGATCCTGCTCAGGAACATGTTAGAATGTCCGGCCCTTATTATCGTGGAATTTATTCCCGTGCTTTTCATGATATCCATTCCATATCTGAAGGCGAAAACAATACCTTCCTGGGCTGCCCGCATGACGTGGGCATTTGAATGGGAGTTAAAATCAATGCCTGCGATCTGGCAGCCGGGAAAGCGGTTTCCAAGCATCCGTTCCGAACCGTTCCCAAAAGGAAGAATTGTGACTCCGTTGCTGCCCGGACCTACGGATGCAGCCAGACTGTTGATTTCCTCATAGCTTATTCCGCCGGCAACATTTCTTTTTACCCATGAGTTAAGTATCCCGGTACCGTTGATACAAAGAAGCACTCCCAGGCGGTTATTGTCAGGGCTGTGATTGACATGGGCGAAGGTGTTGACCCTGGACTCAGGATCATACATAACCTTGTCGCTTATCCCGTATACGACGCCGGATGTACCGGCGGTTGCGGCTATTTCTCCCGGATTAAGCACATTTAGTGAAAAGGCATTGTTTGGCTGGTCGCCGGCCCTGTAGGTCACGGGAATTCCCGCTTTAATTCCGAGCTCTTCTGCTGCGGGGGAGGCAGTTTTTCCCTGGACGGAAAAAACAGGCACAATATCGGGAATCATGGAGCGGTCGAATCCAAAGTGATCCAAAACCACGGAAGAGATATCATTATTTTCAAAATCCCACATGATCCCCTCGGAGAGTCCGGAAGGGGTGGTCATTATTTCGCCGGTAAGCTTCATTGCCAGGTAATCGCCCGGCAGCATAATTTTGTATATTTTATCAAATTTGTCAGGTTCATTCTCCTTGACCCATGCCAGTTTTGAAGCGGTAAAGTTCCCGGGTGAATTAAGGTGGGATGCAAGGCATCTTTCCCGACCGATCGACTCGAATGCCTTTTCTCCTATGTTTACCGCGCGACTGTCGCACCAGATTATGGAAGGGCGGATCGGCTTATAATCCCTGTCTACAATCACCAGTCCGTGCATCTGGTAAGATATCCCGATTGCAGAAACTGCCTCTTTTTTTACTCCGGGCTGTTGCAAAATGTCCCTGGTGGCCATGACCGCGAACTTCCACCACATTTCAGGATCCTGTTCTGCCCAGCCAGGCTTGTCTGCCTGCATAGGCATTTCTTCTTTGGGATAAAATGCGGATGCGATGCAGCTGCCGGTTTCAGTATCTATTATGCTTGCTTTGACTGAGGAACTGCCGAGATCGTAGCCTAATATCTGCATAGGATGTTTATTTAGTATCAAAATGGAATGCGATGCCGGCACTGGTTATCAGTCACTGGCCATAGAAATACAAACATAGAAAAAAAATGGCAAAGACGGCAGGCTCAGGAAGACATTGCCGTTTGTTTTTTAAAAACATTATCTTGCACCTCCGTCCGGCGCCAGGTTCTTAACGCTGCCGGAAAGCAGCCTCTTCAGGAAGTCGCCGGGTAATAAACCCGGAACGGCACCGTTAATTACAATGTTTTTCAGAATAGAAGGAAATTCAATCGCGATCATAATGCCTTCGATGGACTATATATTTCCGGTAAAACGGTCTGCCTTCCAGGTAATGCTTAAACCCGTTGGGCCTGCATGCAATCTTGACTGCACCTACTGTTATTACCTTGAAAAAAAGAACCTCTACCCGTTTGCCAAAGGATACAGGCTGAAGGATGATGTGCTGGAGACCTTTATCAGGGAATATATCCAGGCCCAGGATGTGCCGGTTGTAAGTTTCGTGTGGCAGGGCGGAGAGCCTACCATGCTCGGAGTTGATTATTTCCGGAAAGCATGGGAGCTCCAGCAAAAATATTCAGAAGGCAAACGGATAGAGAATTCCCTGCAAACCAACGGCACATTGCTTACGGATGAGTTTTGCGAATTTTTACATGAGAAAAACTTTTTGGTGGGACTGTCAATCGACGGTCCGCAAGATGTGCATGACCATTATCGTTTTACGGCTACCGGCAGTCCTTCCTGGGAAAAGGTGATGCAGGGGGTCAGGCTTCTCAAAAAACACAAAGTCGAATTCAATACCCTGTCGGTCGTTAACAAAGAGACTGCCCGGAAACCGGTCGAAATATACCGTTTTCTGAAAAGCATAGGAAGTCAGTTCATGCAATTCATACCGATCGTGGAACGTCATACCACCGATCCGGGAGACGGTGACGTCCATCTTGTGCATCACCGCTACAAGGGTGATGCACATGTGACCGAATGGTCGGTCACACCTGCCGGATATGGAAATTTCCTTATAAAAATATTTGATGAATGGGTCAGAAAGGATGTGGGAACCTATTATGTTCAGATGTTCGATGTAACCCTTGCCAACTGGATGGGTGAAAGCAATCCAGGTCTGTGCGTGTTCTCCGAAACCTGCGGCGATGCAACCGTTATGGAGCATAACGGCGACCTGTACTCATGCGACCATTTTGTTTACCATGACTATCACCTTGGCAACATAAAGGAGACTCCCCTGCTCGATATGATGCAGCAGGAGCGGCAGGCCAGATTCGGCCTTGAAAAACGCACCAGTCTCCCGAAACAATGCCGCGATTGCGAATTCCTTTTTGCCTGTCACGGCGAATGTCCCAAGCACCGGTTCACCACAACCGCAGACGGGGAACCCGAACTCAATTACCTGTGTGAAGCCTACAAGATGTTTTTCGGCCATGTCACTCCCTACATGGATTATATGACAAAGCAGCTAAAGGCCAAAAAACCCCCTGCCAACATTATGCAATGGATAAAGCAGAAGGAGCAGCCTGTGGCCGCCTCACGCCCCGTCGTGGGCCGGAACGATCCCTGTCCGTGCGGCAGCGGGAAAAAATTCAAGCAGTGTTGCATAAGGTTTTATAAATAACCTGTTTTTACATATCCCTGCATTCTAACCGGCCGGGAAATTTCACTCCAATAGTAAGTCAGGATTCTTTAAATAACCGGAAAAGACATTACGTCCCAACGTCGTTTTCCTGTGGTTTAATGGCGGGTATAAACCGCATTATTTTTCCTGCAGCCCGGAAGATCATTCCGGACCGCTTAAAGCAAACTTAAAGTAACCCAATATTATTCACTTATCTATATTTTTATATATTTTTGCATTATGCATACTCCCCTCCGCTATTCACTGTATATTATATTCTCCATAATTCTTGCCGCCTTCATTTCATGCAGGCAGGCAGCAGGCGACCGCGACTCAGACCGGCCGGAAGGTATGGTCTGGATACCGGGAGGAACATTCATGATGGGAGGCGACAACGACCAGGCATACCCGGATGAATTTCCAAAACATAAAGTGTCGGTTGATGGATTCTGGATGGATGAAACGGTCGTAACCAATGCACAGTTCAGGGTATTTGTTGAAAAGACCGGCTATGTTACCACTGCCGAACAGGTTCCCGACTGGGAAGAGCTGAAAAAGCAGCTGCCCCCCGGCACTCCAAAGCCTCCCGATGATGTGCTGGTTCCGGCATCACTTGTTTTTGTGCCACCTGAACAGCAGGTAGCACTGAATAACTATCACCAGTGGTGGTCGTGGATGCCCGGAGCAAACTGGAGGCATCCGGAAGGCCCTGGCAGCAGCATTGAAGGAAAAGATGATTATCCTGTAGTACATCTATCATGGTACGATGCAGCAGCCTTTGCCCAATGGGCCGGGAAACGACTTCCCACTGAAGCGGAATGGGAATGGGCGGCACGTGGTGGCCTGGAAGGCAATATTTACCCCTGGGGCGATGAACACATCGAAGCGGGTAATCCTAAAGCAAATTCATGGCAGGGGCGTTTTCCCGATTACAACTCCGAATGGGATGGTTACTATGGTCCCTCACCCGTTAGAAGCTTCCCTGCCAACAGTTACGGACTTTATGAAATGGCAGGGAATGTCTGGGAATGGTGCGCCGACTGGTATCATTTCGAGGCATACGAAATGAGAAGCCGGCCGGAAGGCATTATCAATCCCGCCGGTCCGGACCAAAGTTTCGATCCGCAGGAACCGGGAGCCCCCAAAAGGGTAATGAGAGGAGGATCATTCCTTTGTAATGACAGCTATTGTTCCGGATATCGTGTAGCCCGGAGAATGAGAAGCACACCCGATTCCGGCGCAAGCCATACAGGTTTCAGGCTTGTCCGCGACGGAACATAATCTTATCTTGCCGCGACTGTTACTACATCATGGAAATCACCGTTGAAGGTGGCCTTTAGCAGGATGCCGCCTGCACATCCCACCTCTTTCATTCAGCACTATTGCAACAAGGTTCAAAAAACCGGTTTTGTAAAATTATGTGTATATTTGTAAAAATCATACACATTATGAGGACAAATATTGTGATTGACGATGAGCTGATAAAAAAAGCCATGGCAATAACAGGGCACAGGACCAAAAAAGCAACCGTTGAAGAAGGCTTAAAACTAATTATTTCACTGAAGGAGCAGGAAAAGATCCGGGCATTCAGGGGAAAACTAAAATGGCACGGGGATCTTGAACAAATGAGGGCCGAAAAATGATACTCGTTGACTCATCAGTTTGGAATGATTATTTCAATGGTGTTGACAACCCCCCGGCCAACTACCTGTTTGACAATCTTGGCCGTGAAGTTTTTGTTACCGGTGATCTGGTAATGCTGGAAGTTTTGCAAGGTTTCGTTTCTGACAGGGATTATGAAACCGGCAGGAAAATCATGGAGAGCCTACCCTTCTTCAATCTTTGCGGAAAAGAAATAGCGATTGCTACCTCAAAAAACTACAGAATATTGAGAAGCAAGGGGATCACAATTAAGAAGACCGTTGATATGGTTATTGCCACTTTCTGTATAGAAAACAAAATCAGGCTCCTTCACAATGACAGGGATTTTTTGCCATTGGAGAAATTCACCGGACTGGAGTCTGTTTCTTTTTAGGTTTTATCCTTGATTCAGACCGGATCATTCTCCCGGTTCTGTATAGTTACAGTTCCCGTTACCGGGGAACAAAACCAAAGGGCAGCACATCGCCAACGCGCTTTCTGCCCATCTCGCCCGTCAGAATTATGGCAACGGGATCGTAAAAACCGCTCTCCTCAAAAGATACCCGGTATTTAAGAAACCGGATATAGCTTGGAGTGCCAAGGTGATTAACCGTCAGTTCTCCCCGGTGCCTCAGGTATTTCTGCCCCCCCTCGATAACCACAATATCTTTGTAGCTGAGAAAATTACCAACCTCATCCTGAACCGAAAACCCCTGGGATGTGAGGTCATTGTGCCATAAGGAACGGAAAAAATGCATTACGGAACCGGAGTAAGCACTATTTCTTCTTCTTTCACTCATGCTCCCGGAGCTTCCGCCAGCTGCCATGTCCCGGAAGATGAATGTGCCGGTATAGAGGACGGTTCCGGTTCTCCTGTAAAATTCAAACCTGTCGAGATGAAAGGTGATAATGTATCCCAGTGCGCCGTTCCGTATTTGCAAAGGTTTTAAGGCATAAGCTATAAGGGTGTCCCTGTCGGATCCGTAATTGAATGTGATATCCTCTTCATTGAGGATCTCGCACCTCCGGGCATATGATGTCCTCCCGAGGAACTGATTCCTGAATACCCTCAGGTTAGCTCTTCTTTCCCTCTCAAGCGACCTGGTGCTGATATCAATTCCAGGTATCTCATAGGCCCTGGGGGCTATGGATATTTTCAAGGGTTCATCTGCTGAAAAATCGTCAAGTGTTACCGACAAATATCCAATTGCACTTACCGTCACCGGCATTGAAGGGTGCCGGGATATATTCAGATCAAATTTCCCCTTTTCATCGGTAACTGTCCCGACAACTGTGCCGCTAATATAAATCGAGGCAAAACTGACAGCTTCGCCGGACTTGCTGTCAACGACCCATCCGCTGATAACCTGGGCCCGGGCATCAATCGAAGAAGTTACAAGCATAAGTATTAACAGGAGATTTCCTGTGGCAAAACCGGATAACGTTTTAAAGCTCATAGCATATTGGTTTTTGAGATCTGTTTACTGATTGTCCGTTTCACTGATCATATGCATCAGCCTCCACCCTGAAATCACCACTGGCATAAACCGGCATTCCCGATTGTGTAACACCCTCGACAATCACCCTGAAAGCAGATGATTTATCGGACGTAAAAAATGACACCTTTGTCTTTCCATCACTACTGATGCTGATCTCCGGGTCCCAGAACAGGGTAGTGCGGTAATCCGGCCGGGAATGATACGGCCCGGGAACATCGTATACCGGTGAATAAAATTCCCGTGCCTGGTAATATCCGGGGAACTCAAAACTTAGCACACCAGGAGGACCGGCATCGGAATCATGGTATTCACCTGGGGTTTTTGTGTAAATGGCAATTACGATGGAATATCCCATGCCATAAATATTGGTCTGGGGTTGACGCAATATATCTATAAACGATATTGACTCAACAGGCAGTTTTTCAATGATTTCAAGGGCATGAGAAGGCTTGTCGGGGCTTACTTCAATGCCATCTAAAAAAATCCCTGGTTCTGACCTAAAGAATAATGAAGCTGGTTGCCCTGTGGGGCGTGGACCTTTGGCTTGTCCTGTGTTTTTTGTTTCTGTGTCTGTAAAAACAGCAGGGTGTACTGCCCTTAGAAGTTCCCAGGTATTGGTATAGGTATGTGAGAAAGGATGTTCATCAACGACTATCCTGTCTTTTGGCCGGAAAGGGGTGCCATGGATGGCTCTGTCAAAGGTCGTTCTCCTTACCGGCCGCCGGTGCCGTATCTCTACCTCCTCTATTTCCAGCTGCCAGATATCTTCCAGATGCGACAGGATGGGGTCTTTCATCGAATCTTCAACATAGGCTGCAAAATTTTCCTCAGAAATGGAGGCTGCCGGTACATCAATCCTGCCGGAAACAATTTCAGGTTCATTTAAATGAAAGGAGACCTGGTTATCGCGGGTGGCAGTGAAGCTCTCATCAATGCCCCGCCGCGCCATGCGCCGCGCCCTTCTTTCACGGTAAACACTTCCCTGGAGCACAAGTATAGTGGTATCATACAGTTCAATCCCGTCAAACAGGAAAAGACCATCCTCACCGGTAACCAGGCTTTCGGCGCTGAATTCCTCTCCCACCGCTGCAAGCATGACACTGGATCGCATGGGGATATTGTGCCTTTCCCGGCACGTAATCTTTCCCTTAATAATATGGCCTGTGCCGGCCGGATAGCGGATCTCCGGAAAATTGCCGGCGAGAAGATCATCCCATTTGAAACGGCGCCAGCCGTGGGTAAGCATCAGGAGGTCCAGCAGCATGTGCCTGTCGGTATTGGACGGATCAAAGAAGTATCCCGGGTTTTCAATGTTTCCCGGCAGATCGGAGCTGAGAAGAAGATAACTGACTATATTGTGACGGTCATGGCGAGAGGGCACTACGTAGCTGTCGGTTACCGATACCGAAAGATTGCCTGCCAGCGGATAATCAAAGTCGTCCGTCAGCTCAAGCTCAAGCTCTACCCTCTCCCGGTTACCGAATGTATCTCTTGAGGCTGAAACATCGAGGTGTGCCATGGCCTCTTCATTGCCGATAA
>SKQJ01000393.1 GCA_007119075.1 Bacteroidales bacterium
GAAGAAAGCCCGTATCCCAGTTAAACGGCGCCACCGCTATGCCCCAGCCGATAAAAAATATCATCAGCAGCCATGCCACCAGCCTGTTTTCAAGAAAGAACCGTATGAGCCTGTTGACCATTGGCAGAATTCTTTTTATCGGGCTGCCGGGTCTGCATTAAAATGGATTCATTCCGGGAGAAAGCAATGGTTGCAGTGGCAGGAGACCGGCTAAAGGCTGTTTGTTTAAAAATCTTCCTTAAAGAAATAACAAAACAAGAGGCCGATTGTTGTAAGTATTGTCCGGTGGGCCCGGAAGAAGCGCGCCGGGTGTCATTATGTAAGTATATTATGAAGATAGCCCGGTTGCTGAAATCAAAGCTTGAATGGAAAGACCTGGTATTGCCCGGAGAGACAATGAAACAGGTGGAGGAGCTGCACCTGAAGATCAGGCAAAATGCTCTGATGCCCGGTTACCGGGTATTGTTCTATGGTCCGCCCGGAACGGGAAAAACTCTGACTGCAAGCCTCCTGGGAAAGCATACGGGAAGGGATGTATACAGAATAGATCTTTCGATGGTCGTTTCCAGGTTCATCGGTGAGACGGAAAAGAACCTGGCAATTCTATTTGACAAGGCCGAAAATAAGGACTGGATACTGTTTTTTGATGAAGCCGACGCCCTGTTTGGAAAAAGGACAAGCGTAAGAGACGCACATGATAAATATGCCAACCAGGAAGTTGCCTATTTGTTGCAAAAGATTGAAAATTTCGAGGGACTGGTAATCCTGGCATCCAATCTTAAAAGCAACATTGACGATGCCTTTATCCGCCGGATCCAGTCCCGGATTTATTTTCCGGTCTCTAAATATGATGAAAGACTGAAATTACGGAAAAAGCTTTCCCGGGGCCACAGCTCTAAAAGCGATGAAAGCTTATAGATTCAGGTTGATGCTTTCACCCTTGATCCACAAAAACCATCTATCGCTTGAAAGTTCATGTTTCAGGATGAATTCCTTGTTGTCTGTGGTCCGCACCTTGAAATAATCTGCCGCAGGAATTTTGGGGTCCCGGGCTGACTGATGCCACCGGTCGGTTATTTCCTTGATTCCGAACCTGAAATTATTGAATGAAAAGGATACCGGATATTCATCGGCCTTATAGCCGGAATAACATTCGACATCAACCTGAAGCAATTTGTTTTCAGCCATAAATTCGTCTTGCGATCAGAAGAAACAACCTCGATTTTAAATAAATAGGTTCGGTTTCAATAAAGGCGACGATCGCCCCGGGGCAGGAGAATTTCTTTAATTTGCTATCAGTCTGTTTGCCGGCTTATTTCGGTCAGGGTTATGCCATTTGGAATAAAAGAATCGGTCTGGAAGCTGCAGCCGTTGTGGATTTCCCCCCCCACAGCCACGTTTATTCCTGCCGTTCCGGCATTCCTTGCAGCTGAGCGTAATTCTTCAGGAATGGCATTCTCATTGCAAATCACAAAGTACAGCTCCGGCGTATCAAGCAGATGCAAGTAAACAGGATAATTATATTTTGCTTTAACATTGCCCACAGACCTTGAAGGCTCAGCCTCACAACCGCATTTTTTGCCGCAGCCGTTGAGCATTCCTGTTGTTATCAGCAGAGAAAAGATTACCGCTGACACATAAGGTCTCATCCGTAATTTGGGCAATCGCATGTGATTTTGCGCAGAGGCAGTTTATCGGGTGTCCGGTTATTAAGATATCTTAATGGTTTTATTCCGGAGACGATCAAATTTCTTCAGGCACTCAATGCTTACCCTGATCTTGCTCAAATTGTCCTTTTGGGTGTCAATCAGCGAAATTGCCTGATTGTAGCTATCGGGATTATTTTTCAGAAACTCCAGTACGTTATCGATAAAAGGACTTTTTGCTGCCAGGTCGATATCCATTGATGAGAGGATTTTCATTCTGCGTTCACCATCGCAAATCAATTTCTGCACTCTTTTCTGACTTTTCATCATTATCTCAGGTTATCAGGATTTAAATATAAAATTAAAAAAATCCCCGCCGGTATCGGAAGATGTCCGGTTTAAGTTATCAACAAGGGCGATGGTCTTTATCAACAAAAAAATATTATATGGCGTAAAACAGTAAGTTGCTCGAAATCAAACCCGACACCATTATTTTGCTCTCCTGTATCTGCCGTCAGCCGTTTTTTCCACGGTAAATACCTCCCTGTTAATTGTTTCAGGAACTATTTTTCTAATTGTCGATTTCACGGCTTTCGGATCGTAGGAAGGAAATTTCGTTATGATTCCGGAATAAATTTCATCAATATCTGCTCCGGTTTGCCCGGTATCTTCTATTATCCAGGCAGCAGCAGCAACAAGACCTGGTAGACTATCAGCAGACCCGCCGGAGGCTTCAGTTTTTTCAGGTTTTGCTTTTTCTTTTGTCATGTCTGATGCTTT
The DNA here is from genome assembly GCA_007119075.1 of Bacteroidales bacterium. Taxonomy (GTDB): domain Bacteria; phylum Bacteroidota; class Bacteroidia; order Bacteroidales; family PUMT01; genus PXAP01. The sequence continues at coordinate 2,427 of SKQJ01000393.1, forward strand.
TAATACAGTTCAAGTTGTGCCCCATAAAGTTAAAGAAAAGTCAGGACAAAGCCCAGTGTAATATTATTATGTTATGATTTTATCTTTTGCCGGCTCCTGCTTTGCCGGCCTGCCTGCATGAGCCTTCATAAGGTGTTTGCGTAATTGACATCCGTTTGTTGATAAAAACAGTTTTCTTGTTGATGAATATATTGTCCTAATTGCTATTTAGTTTAAAAAAAAATAATAACTTGTAGCGCATTAAATTGATCGGCCGGCTAAGTGCTTAAAATTATTAAATTAAAATCATCATTATGAAAAGAATTACTTTACTTGTTATTGCAATAATCTGCATTCCTCAGTTCATGCAGGCTCAGGAACCTGCCATCGATCTGGGAAACAAGTTCCTGAATCTGGGACTTGGTATTGGTTCCGTTAGATATTCGGGCACCGGTTATTCCGGAACGATACCTCCTTTATCCATTTCATATGAAAATATCATCAGGGATGAAATTCTTGAGAAAGGATTTATCGGGGTAGGCGCCTACCTTGGATTTTCTTCATACAAGTGGGATTACTGGTTTGGAGACTGGGGATATAGATATACAACCATAATACCCGGTGCCAGGGCTTCATTCCACTACCCGGTTATCGACAGGCTCGATTCATATACCGGGTTGATGCTTGGTTACCAGATTGTTTCGACAAGGGAAGTCGGCACGGTTACTCCCGGGCTTTATAGTGCATACTCCAGCGGTTTCATGTGGTCGTGGTATGCAGGAGGCAGATATTTCCTGTCCGACAAATTTATCCTTATGGGCGAAATTGGTTATGGAATAACATATCTTAATATCGGTGTTGCATTAAGTATCTGATTGCAATCTTCTTACTTGCCCGGTTCCGAAAGCATATCAGGATGAGGCTGACCCGAAGGGTCGCCTCATTCTTCATGAAAAGGGTTGTTGAATTAACCCGGACAATACTTGGTACGGAACTTGCAGCACTGTTGTCAGGACTAATATAAACTATACAGCCATGTTATATAAAATGTTAATGTACGGTATGATGGTCGGTAAATTAAGCCATTTTGGCCTGAGCAAGTTTCAGGCTATGAAAAAAATATATACAGTTGGCAAACATGCTGACAGGAGGTTATTATATTTGTTACTGGTGCCCCCGGCTTTGCTCCTGGCCCGGTTCGCCGTCAACAAAACCAGCCAGGAATCAGTAAAGCCTCTTGGCTCAAGCCTTCTGGGGCTTGCTGGAGCCAGGCTTGAGCTGGCAGGGCTCAGAATGAAAATGATGCTGCAGGGTCTCAAATAGCAAGCAATACTGATCGGGCAGTAATTTTCCATCCACGGGTCTCAATAACCCTGATCCCTGTTCACTGTGTTGATCAGCGGCTGTCTATTGATCGTATTGCGGTAATTTTCCACGATTTGTGGGGCTACTGACTCAGGAAAGGGCAGGCTTGCTATGTGCGGGGTCAGAAAAATTTTACTATGTTTCCAGAACGGATGGCCGGAGGGCAGTGGCTCATCCCTGAATACATCCAGGCTGGCTCCGTCAAGATGGCCGGAATCAAGAAGACTAAGCAGGTCTTCATCTACAACGTGGGCTCCCCTTCCAAGGTTTATGATCCAGGCATTTTTTGGCAGCATCTGCATATTTTCCCTGTTAAGGATGCCTTCTGTTTCGGGTGTCAGCGGAAGCACGCACACAAGGATATCCGAACCGGCCAGGAAGTTTCTTAGTTGAACGGTCCCATAGTATGTTTTGTAGGCAGCCGATGATGCCGGCGATCTTTTCCAGCCGGATACCACGAATCCAGATGCCTGAAGTCTTTCAGCAATGTGATTGCCTATAGCTCCCGTGCCCATAACGCCGATCCTGACATCGGAAATCCGCCGGTATAGCTTCTTTTTCCAGACACCCCGGACCTGCATTTCGCGGTAAGCAGTGAGCATGCGCAGCCTGTTCATGATTGCGGCCAATGTGAATTCATACATATCTTCCGACATCCTGGGATCGGCTATGCGAACTATGTTTATATTCTCAGGCAGCCAGGGATCGGCAAGAATATGATCCGCTCCGGCTCCCATGGAGGAAACAGTTTTTACGCGGGGATAGTTTTTCAATAACCCGTGGGGATAATTCCATGCCAGCACGAATTCCACCTCCGAAGGGTCTTTAACCTGGTCGGCAGTGATCACTTCAAGTGCCGGATCGTTTTTTTTCAGTGCATTGATCCAGGGTTGAAGATTTTTAATATCGCTCGCAATGATGATTGCCATAGGTTATAACTTAGAATACAACAAAACAAACTCCTTCATCCGGATATTCCGAACTAAGGGGTTTTCAGCTTCGCCGGCAAAATACACGGTTGCACGGCCGGTTAATCACCGGATTTTTTCATAAGGTTGGCCAGGGCTCCCTCAAGTTCCGGAAACCTGAATTCATATCCTGCTGAAATAAGCTTCTCAGCCGATATCCTGCTTCCCTTTAAAAGTACCTGGGCCATTTCGCCGAAAGCCAGCTTCATCGCGGCCGAAGGGGCATTGGGAGCCCAGAAAGGTTTATCCTGGACACGGGCAAGGGTTTTCATTATATCTTTGTTTGTAGCATGTTCGGGCGAAGCAGCGTTATATGGGCCTTCCATTTGATCGTCCTCTATTGCCCTGATATAAATCCTGCATATATCATCAATATGGATCCAGGGCATGTATTGCTTCCCTGAACCTACCGGAGCTGCAACTCCCAGCCTGACCGGCAGGTTCATTTTCGGAAGCGCGCCTCCCCTGGTGGAGAAAACAGCCCCCTGCCTTAGCACAACTACCCTGGCTCCAAGCTGTCTGAACCTGTTTGCAGAATGTTCCCACTTTATGCATGTTTCGCCCATAAAATCATTCCCCGGGGGATCATCTTCATTGAAAATTTTGTCGGAAGTTACCATGCCGTAATAGCTGGAACCGGATGCAGAAATAAAGGCTTTGAGTTTTTTACCGGTTTTTTTAGCTGTTTCAAATAACAGTCCGGCTGTTTTTACCCTGCTGTCGATGATCTCTTTTTTTCTTTCATCGGTCCACCTTTTATCTGCAAGGTTTGCTCCTGCCAGATGAACTATATAGTCGGAAGTCTCAATGGCTTCATTTTCCATTGAATTTCCGTATGCATCCCACCGGTATGCCTGGAAGGCAGTGTCTGTGTTTTTCTTCCTGCTGAGGATGGCCACTTCATATCCTTTGATCTGAAGCTTTTTGCCCAGATACTCGCCTATAAGTCCGGTTCCTCCCGTAATCAATACCTTCATAGCAAATGATAGTTTAGCAAATAATGACCTCTTATCAAATTTACTGATTTTTTTTATAAATTCGTAGAGTTTATCCCCCACCGCGAAATCTGTAATTTCAGACATAACCCTGAAAGATATGGGGTTTCATTTAATGGCGGCCGGTCAAAAGAATATATCCTGACGAAGAGAACACAAGATATATGTTAAAAAAGGGGATCTCATTTTTTGGTGTGTATAGCATTGCCGCGGGTGCGATGATATCTTCGGGCATTTTTATATTGCCGGGAATGGCGTTTGGTATGGCGGGGCCGGCAGTATTTGTTTCTTATTTCCTGGCCGGATTGCTCGGACTGACCGGAGTTTTGAGCATTATTGAACTTGCAACGGCAATGCCCAAGGCGGGCGGCGATATTTTTTTCGTAAACAAGGTATTTGGTCCCCTGCTGGGAACAATAATCGGTTTCATGGGATGGGCCGCACTTTCACTTAAAAGCGCCTTTGCCATATTCGGCATCTCGGAGGTAATTTATTTATATACAGGTATTGCCCATATCATTACAGGAGTCGCATTTTCTGGAATCTTTGTGTTTTTAAATATTGCCGGCATATCAAAAGCGGCAAAGTTTCAGATGATCCTGGTAACCGGGCTTTTGTCGCTGCTGATAATCTTTATTGCTTTCGGGGTACCGGAAATAAGCATGGAGAGGTACACGCCGTTCATTGACAACGGGCCCGGCCGGATCCTTGTTACAACCGGATTCGTCTTTGTTACTTTCGGCGGACTGATACAATCTGTTAATATTGCAGAGGAGGTAAAGAACCCGAAAAGAAATATACCTCTGGGCATAATTTCTTCGGTGGTGACGGTAACCCTGGTTTATACCGTGGTAACATTTGTCATCACTGGAATCCTTGAAGCAGATGAGTTCAGGGAATCCATGACGCCTGTGGCTGATGCGGGCCGGGTTGCCATGGGCGCCGCAGGGTATATAATAATCACGATTGCCTCTTTGACTGCTTTTGTTACGACAGCCAACGCCGGTATAATGGCTGCCGCGAGGAACCTGCTCTCCATGGGCCGGGACAGGTTGCTGCCCCGGAAGATAGCATCGACCAGCAGGAAATTCAAAACGCCTGTGACGGCAATAATAATGACAGGCGTCATTGTTATTCTCTCGCTTTTGCTTCCTCTTGAAATGCTTGTTAAATCCGCCTCATCGGTTATCCTCGCCTCCTTTTTGCTTACGAATTTAGCCGTCATTGTACTGAGGGAGGGGAAGATTGTGAATTACAAACCGGCATTCAAAGCACCGTTGTACCCGTTTCTGCAGATCTTTAATATCCTGGCCTTCATTTATTTCATTATCTATCTTGGCATTGAGGCTGTTGAGGTGACCGGTGGACTCGTGCTGGCAGGATTTGTTTTTTATATGTTTTATGGACGGAGAAGACAAAAAAAGGAATATGCCCTTTTGCATCTGCTCGAAAGGATGACTGCCCGTGAACTGACCGAAGATATTCTCGAGGATGAACTCCGGGAAATAATAATTGACAGGGAGGGCATAGAACAGGATTTTTTCGATGATTTGATCAAAGATGCAGAAATCACCGATATAGACGGACCCGAAACGATTGAAAACGTTATCAGGCGCTCGGCAGAAATAATTTCCAGAGATGTGGATATGGATCAGTCGGAATTGTCATCCCTTTTCCTGACAAGGAGGAAGGAATCCAGTATATGTATCAGCGGCTTTGCTGCTGTTCATCATATTGTGATCGAAGGCAAGGATAAAATGTTCCTGAAAATAGTCAGAAGCAGGAACGGGATCCGGTTTACCGACCGCAAAGATGAAATAAAGGCGGTTTTCCTGGTTGGAGGAACAAGGGAAAAACGGAAACCCCAGTTTGAAGCCCTTGATTGTATTGCTTCAGTAATCGAACAAAAGGAATTCAGGGAAAAATGGCAGACTGCGAAAACCCATACTGA
>SKQJ01000294.1 GCA_007119075.1 Bacteroidales bacterium
CGGCGGAAGGCGGAAATCTCTCAGGAAGCCGGCCGGGCAGGGTGCCCGCCAAAGGCAACTTCTCTCCTGCCGCGGAGGCGGCGGAAGGCGGAAATCTCTCAGGAAGCCGGCCGGGCAGGGTATCAGTCAAGTACCCGGGCCTTTACTGTCACCGCGAAATTCATCAGGGTTGAGAGTGTCATCGGGGCATAGGTTGACCTTCCCGATATTCCGATGGTGATCTCGTGGGTCTCGATCAGTCGCTTTGAAACTGCATCAAGAATCTGAGGGGTCACATCAAGAGTGACCTGAGTCGCATTGTCAATATCGGTCAGTTTTACTTCCAGTCCGGCCGATGGTATCGAAATAGTCAGTTCGGCAACAGTTTCCCCGGAAGGGATCCCGGTAAAAGTACAGGTAATGCTGTTTACATTGATCTCTTTGAGCCGGTCAAAATAATCATTGATTTTGGAGTTATCCCTGATATCCAGTACGTCGGTTGTGTTGAATGGGTAAGTAACCGCATCCTTTGTGCCCGATTTCACCTCTGCTACTTCGGCTAGTATTGTTTTGTTAAGATTGGTGTCAAAATCAGTTGTAATTGCGTCACAGCCATTGATCGCAAGCAAAACTGCTGCACCAACCAGGAAAAATAACATTTGCTTCATGGGTTTATATTTTTATTTATTAAAACATCTGATTTGGACAATATTGATGCGGGGTTAAATGCCAACACGAATGTATGCAGGCGGCCCGAAGGCAGCCGGCAAGGTTTCCCATGCCTTATCATTTCTGACGTCCGCCATGTTAATTAAATAAATTTATGGCAAAAGCCCTCCGGCTCAAAACTATTTTGACAAACAGGCCTTTTCTGTTGACCAATATCATCGCTGGGCGTCAATGCCACTGTCAGGCAACGACCAGAATTGAGAAACCGCTCTGCTGAATCAAAATAAGGGGGCACATCGGCTTTCAATTAGAAAATTCGGTTCAGGAATACTATTTTTGCACTAAGTTTGCCAAAAACAGATTAAAGCATTTACAGAACACATAAACCAATATGAGACGCCAATGCAATCCCCTGGAGCAAAAGGCTGAACACAGAATAAATTTCCAATCCATTTATTAATCCAAAAATTCAGGATATGCCATATTTATTTACCTCCGAGTCGGTTTCCGAAGGACATCCCGACAAGATAGCCGACCAGATATCGGATGCGGTTCTGGATGAACTGCTCAAAAAGGACCCTAATTCAAAATGCGCCGTTGAGACTTATGTTACCACGGGATTGTGCCTTGTCGGCGGAGAGATCAGGACGGAAACCTATGTGGAGATCCAGGACCTTGTGCGCGAAGTCATCAGAAGGATCGGCTACACCAAGCCTGATTACCGTTTTGATGCGGATTCCTGCGGAGTGATTTCCGCAATTCATGAGCAGTCAGCCGACATCTACCAGGGAGTCGAAAGAGACGTCGAGGAGCAGCAGGGTGCGGGTGACCAGGGAATGATGTTTGGTTTTGCAACCAACCAGACCGAAAACTTCATGCCGCTGCCGATAGATATATCCCACCGGATTGTAAAGGTGCTCGCGAACATCCGCAAGGTTGGCGGGGAAATGCCATACCTCCGGCCCGATTCAAAAGCCCAGGTCACATTGAAATATGATGATAATGACATCCCGATTGCCATAGATTCGATTGTGGTTTCCACCCAGCACGATGCTTTCATCAAACCCACAGGCACCAGCGCCAAAGCACAGGAGAAAGCGGACAAGGATATGCTTGCACAGCTGGAGACCGATGTCAGGAATATTCTGCTGCCCCGGGTTCGCGAAAGCTATTCCGAAAAGGTTCAGAAGTATTTTGACACAGATTACCGGCTGTTTGTAAATCCCACGGGCAAATTTGTCATCGGGGGGCCTCACGGCGACACCGGGCTCACAGGCAGAAAAATAATCGTCGATACCTACGGGGGTTTCGGGCGCCACGGCGGAGGCGCTTTCTCAGGCAAGGATGCATCGAAGGTTGACCGCTCTGCAGCCTATGCCGCAAGGCATATTGCCAAAAACATGGTTGCTGCAGGCATAGCCGATGAGGTAGAGCTCCAGATCGCCTATGCGATCGGGATTGCAGAACCCCTTAGCCTTTACGTGACCACCAAAAGGCCGAAAGTCAAATTTTCCAATGAAGAGATTGGCCTGAAAATAAAGAAACTGTTCGACCTGCGCCCAAGCGCGATTATCAGGCGGTTTGGGCTAAAAAACCCGATTTTCGAAGAAACGGCCGCTTATGGCCATATGGGGAGAAAACCGGGCAAAAAGGTAATTTTCCAGAATGGCTCCAAAAAAGAGGTGGAGACCTTCACCTGGGAGAAGCTTGATTTTGTTGACCAGATCAGAAAGGAATTCAACCTCTAGCCGGGAAGGAATTCAGGGTTTAACCTGGCTGCAAGAGCCCCGGGTTTTGCAGTAAGCGGGTTGCCGCAGATGCCGCATGGATTTCTGCTCACATGTTTGGTTGATGTTGCCCCCCGGTTTGCTGAACAAGGGTTGCCGTTGCAGCCACAGGGATTTCTGCTCACATGTTTGGTTGATGTTGCCCCCCGGTTTGCTGAACACCGGCGGCGGGCTGTTATTCCTGCTCCCTGATATTATCCAGCAGGGCTTCTCGTATCATTTTCCTGAATTCCAGCTGCCGGCTTTCCACCGCCCTTCTTGAGGCCGGACGGTAAAATTCGGCATACCTTGGCATGGTCAGCTGATATTGCATGCGGTCCATGTTTCCGGCTATATTTACGCCCATTCTAATGGGCAGGGGCGATTCCACAAGGGAAATATGGTAATCGAAACTCATATCGAGGTTATGGCGTCCGCCGATTACAACCTTATACCTGTCCATTACCATGAGGAAAGGATAGACATCTATCTCTTCCCTGAAAATCGTAAATTCGGCGGAAAGGGAGTCGACACGGTTTTTTGCCTGGCGGGTGAACCGCAGGGTTCTGGCAATTTCGCCGAAAGTCTCGCCATCCATCAGCACAAGATCCTGACCACGTATCGACGATGCGCCCCGAAGGGTTGATTTTTTGACATTATACAGCGAATCGAGGTAAGTCTCGACGGCAATGTGAAACTCGCCCGACCCTTCAAATGAACGGAGCATCGGCATCAGGGTGTCCAGGTCGGGAAGCATTTTAAGGAGCCGGCTTATTTCCACATCCATAAGATGATAATCCAGTCCCAGGTAAATATGGTTTTTCCGGGGGGTGCGATACATGGCCGTGAGCTGCATGTCGGCCGCCGGCGTTGTAAAAGTAAGGGCATCAAGAAGCAATATACCGTCATTTACATGCACCCGCCCGAGAATATTCGATGCGGTATCGGCGCCAAAGAAGGCCTTCCTCACATCGGTCCGCAATGCGATATCGACACCGAGAGGCACCATGTACGGGCCATTGCCGGAGTTGTCTGCACTGTAGGAGTTTTTTGCACCGTTGGGGTTATCTGCATTGTAGGAGTTTTTTGCACCGTTGGGGTTATCTGCACTGTTGGAGTTTTTTGCACCGTTGGGGTTATCTGCATTGTCATGAGGCGGCTTTGCCCCGGATCCCTCAGTCCCGGCGCCGAGCCCGCTGGATATTGCCATTAGGTATGCCAGATCGGTTTTGCCTGATTCCAAGCTGAAATCTCCCCTTAAAATTGAATCACCCCTGAAAAAGGACAACACGTTGCTCAGTTCCCCTGCCAGGCCGAAGTCAGACTGACCGACTATGAATTTGCTTTCTTGCAGAATGAAATTCTCAGGTTCAAAATCCATTCTGACCGAAGGGATTGACAGTGGATCGGGAAATCCCGCCAGTTTAACGCTCCCGTTTTTCATCTCTACGACGCCCGTTGCCAGCCACTTCAGAAAAATATCCTCCCTGGAATCGTCATTGATTATATCTGCATGAATGTTTATGTCTTCAACAATTACCGAGCTATGTCCCGTACGGGCCTGAAGATTGTATCCGTGACAGGCACCCGAAAGATGCTGACGGGCCTCATCGCCCGGCGCCGGGGTCAGGGAGAACCAGCCCAGGGGCTTATTAATGGCAATGGACATTGTATCTCTCTCAGCCCACACGGAATCATTGCTGAACGTAAAGAAAAATGAAGGCTGAAGGATAGTGTCGGTTATATCTGACATTTCAATATAGAAATGGCCATTTTTGATGAACGTCCTGAAATCTCCGGTCTTGGATGCCAGCAGGGTGTCGGCGGAAATTTTGACACTGGCAAAGCCGGTATTTACGCCTGAAGGATCGGTATCCGGCATGGAAAAATCCAATCCCGCGCTCCCGGCCGCAATTGTGATGCTGTCGTTTGCCAGCCTGAAGCCGGAAAGCGAGGCTGTACCCGAAATCCTCATGTCGCCCGGCACTTTTCCGGGCGGCACGGGCATGGCAAATCCTCCCCTGACCTGCCCCCTGACCCTCCCGCTGATATCAATTTCGATTCCGTCCGGAATGAATGAAACGAACTCGTCGGCGAGGATATCGCCACCCGCTGAAAAGTCAAAGTGCATGGCCGAAAAAAGGTTGTTTAGCCTGCCGCTGCCGGTGAATCGTGAACTGGGTGTCCTGGCCTCAAAAAAGCCGGCATGAATGTAGGATACGCTTTCGCCGGAAGGGTCAAAATAAAATCGGAATTCCCCGTTGACGCCATTCAGCCGGAAAGGCAATCCATCATATTCAAGCGCTCCCCTTGCAAGCGCCAGGTCAATATCTGCGAACGGCCGTTGAGAACCATTAATAACTCCCCGGATGATGCCACTTGAAGAGATTTCCCCGGAAGCAGAAGCTATTCCGTAACCGGCGAGGTATGCAGGCGGCACCAGCGCCATCGCCTCACCGATTTCCCAGTCACTCAGACGAAAATCCAGATCGGCTGCTACCCCGTTGCCTTCGGCCCCGTTTTCAACGGAGCCTGTCAGCAGGATTCCCAGGTCGTTTATGGATGCGAAAACCTCCTTCAGAAGCAGCCGGTTGCGTTTGAGCATTATCCCGCCTTCGGGGGTGCTGATTTTTATGCCTGCATTGTCCAGGTAATCATGCCCGCCATATTTTACGGAAACAATTGCATTGCTGAGGCTCAGGCTCCCCGTGAAGCTTTCATCCCCGAAATCGCCCGCCATTTTAGCAGAGAGGCCGGAAATGGATGAGCTTATACCGGCGGCAAGATCGGTGTAGGAAAAACTGAGATTGTTAATTTCAGCATTATTCAGGCTTGCCAGATCCCATTCCCTTTCGGGGGAATTGTCAGGCCCGGCAGGTTCGCTTATCAGCAAACCAAAGTTTGTATGCCCAAGGCTGTCTGAAAAAATATTTACCGAACCGTTCGAGAGAATAAAATTGCAGATAGTCAACCGTCTGTCTTTCCAGAATGCTTTTGCATCTATCACGCCTGTGATTGCATCAGCCCTTGCCAGGGTGTCTGAGGGTGAGCCTGTACCCGGACTGATGACCGACAGGCCGTTCACCCTGATGCCAAACTGAGGGAAGGTGCTGAAAAGGGTAAGTTCCACTTCGCCTATTTCCGTAAGATAAGGGATATGCTTGTCCGCCTGGCTGCGTATAAGGGGCGTCAGCCTTGCAGGGGTAAACACAATCCACACCAGGATGCTTGCGGAGACAAGCAATAGGAGGAAAAAGGTTCCCAGGGCAATGAAGAATAATTTGAAAAACCTGCGCATTTGCTTGTAAATTACCTTTAAAGGCCTTTGGGATTCCGCTGACACCGGCGGCCTGCGTAATCTGCCAATATTAACCGGCCGCAGCAATTCCGTCACCCCCGGCGGGCTGCATAACCCCCTAAAAGGATTAACCGACCCTGGAAAAACTGAAACTCTTGAAAAACACATCCCTGTACCTCAGGGTGCCGGAAGTCAGTTCCGTTACCGTGTAATACTTTGGAACCGAACCTCCTATCTCCATGATGTGGATATGTGTCAGCGATGCGCCCTGAAGGGTCCAGGTAAAATGCTGCGCTTCATCTTCCCTGACATCGTCCTTCTCATCCCAGGTATACCCGGTGCCGTTTGCAAAATACCTGTAGTATAGCGTACCGGAGTTCCATCTGCCAACCAGCAGCGACTCATCAAAAACCTCATCCTTTTCACAGGAAACAAGCATTAAGCCGGCCACTATGGCTGCAACCGGAAAAAACAGGAGCTTTTTCATTTCGATAAGATTAAATACGAATGTATGAAAAAAGTAAATAATAACAGGCGAGTGCAAAAAATAATTAATGATACCTGGCAGAGCGCCTTGCCGGGGGTGTGGGGTTAAAGTGTAGACTAAATACCCAGATGGGTAATACCTCACCCGTAAATCATCCTGCTAACAGCAGCTTACAGTTAATATCCAACCAAATGCTGCTACAAAAATCCGGCAGTTTCAGGCAGTGGAGCAAACATAAATGAATGACCCGGATAGCGGTCAGGCAATGTGGTACAGTATTGGAGACAGCCAAAACAAAAACCAAATATTTGCCGATATGGAAAACAATAATCTCTCAGTTGTAATCACCGGTGCATCCAGCGGGATCGGCCGGGCCACCGCTATGGAATTCGCCCGGAAGGGAAACAAACTTGCCCTCACGGCCAGGCGCCTGGAAGCACTCGAAGAAGTGGCAAATGAATGTCGCCGGGTGGGCGGCGAAGCATACACCTACGCCATGGATATTACCGATGAAGAGAAAGTATATGAATTTGCCCGGTATGCGAATGAAAAGATGGGAAGCATTGACATATGGGTAAACAATGCGGCGGTAGCCATGATGGGTCCTTTCGATGAAACCCCGATGGACAATATCAAGAGACTGATGGATGTGAACGTACTGGGGTATATGTATGGCGCCAGGGCTGCATTGAGCTATTTCCGCAACCAGGGAAGGGGGACCCTGATCAACCTTTCTTCACTGGTAGGAACTACCGGCCAGCCCTTTTCGATTGCCTATACAACAAGCAAGGCAGCCATCAGGGGCATGACCCTCTGCCTGCAGCAGGAAATGGCACAGGAAAAGGACATCAATGTCTGCCTGGTATCGCCGGCAACGGTTGACACGCCTCTTTTTCAGAATGCAGCCAATTACATGGGGCGCGAGATCAAAGCCATGGAGCCTGTGGTTGATGCACAGTCGGTGGCAGATGAGATCGTCAGCCTGGCAAGCTGCCCCAAACCGGAAGTGCTGGTGGGCGGAATGGCCCTGAGCTCAACGTTGATGAAACATATATCACCCGACGGTTTTGCCCGTATGTACAACAAACAGGTGCAATCCAAACATTTCAGGCAGGATATGTCAATGCCCGATCCCGGCAACCTCTATGAACCGGGAGAGATAGCATCGATAGACGGGGGCTGGCTCAACGGCCAGACATCAAGGGCCGTTACGGCCCAGGTAAAGACTACTTTCCTGCTGGGACTTCTGGCTGCCGGAGCAGTGACCGCTTTGCTCTTATGCAGAAGAGATAAATAACAATGGGATCGTCAAACAAGGAATCAGAAAAAGCTGAGAAAATATGAGCTTAAAAATGGAAACATACTATACCACGGCACGGGGAAGCTATTATACAAGGATATACTATTCCCATCCTGTGGATTCCGGAAAGGAATC
>SKQJ01000244.1 GCA_007119075.1 Bacteroidales bacterium
CTTCTGCCTGGTCCGTCCCAGGCTGGTGTCCGACCAGTTCCCCACTGTATTCAATCCCCAGTCATCCATTCGCAGAGCCGTCTTATCCATCCATTTTTCGTACCAGTCGCTGCCATACCGCCGGTAAAGGTTCCGGTTATAGATATCATAGCGTGAAATCCTTTCGTCCGAAAGGGTGATTTCATCGGGAACCAGTGCCTCAAACAAATACTCCCTGCCCTCCACGCGGGCGAACGAACCGCCCGGGCGCATCACGCAGCTCCCCTTTGAAAAGAACAGATAACCGTCGGGATCAACAAACCACCACCTTCCGTCAATCTCTTCAACCCTGAAGAACCCTGTAGCTTCGGCCTTTTTATCGAGGTAGCCGCCGTACCTGGAAACATTGAATTTCCCGGTTTGCAGTTCGCCTTCCTCCTTTTCCCATGCAGCCCTGAGATCATCGACCGAACCTGCTTTGCCGTGCCAGGAGGCCGGGATCCACTGCCCGAACTCATCGACAAGCGGCGTCGGACCGAGGATGGAATCTTCAGGCGCCATAGTGAGCCGCACATTCCTGATCTCAAGAGTCGGGGAGTTGGCCGGTCTTTGCATCCATACCCCGATTGTGTCAACCTGGGCTATGGGCCCCACATTGCCGGTAAATCCGATGGTGAGCCCCGGAAGGGGAGTCTTCCAGATCGAAGCCATATCGTGGCCCTGCGTATATCTTTCCCGGAAATGGATAAGGGGAATTGAAGCCCTGACCCACGCCCCCTGGAAAGGGTTTAAAACAAGGGTGCGCCGGCCCTGTGCATCGTACAGATCAATATTGAATCGCTGGGCAGATGAAGCATTCATGTCAAAAGTCAGATATCCGTAATCTGACCAGTCAGCCGGCAATTCCGGATTAAGGTCCTTTACTGCCCATCTTTGACCGTAAGCTTCACCCTCAAACCGGACAAAATGAGAATTTTCATTAGAATTGCATGATGCAATCAAAAAGACAGATAAAACCAGGGAAGTGTATAAAGATGGCTTCATGGGAATATTGTATAGGTTATAATAATTGCTGTACACTTTTCAGTGACACGGCGTTTTGAGTGCGATTTCGGGTACGCCAATGACAAAGTAAAGTTTTTTATTTAATTTTCCTGTATTCCGTATAGAATATTTTGTGGTTTCAGCGCTCGACCGGGATGGAAACAGCAGGATAAGGAGCAGGGGGTGGAATGCGGATAGTTAGCCGGAAGATGAAGAAAACCTTTTTCGGGAAGGCTAATCCCCGGATTGCAGCACGAACCTGAAGGAGAATTTCAGCAGCCCTCCGTAAACTTCAGGCATATCGAGAGAGGGCAGCAGCCTGATAACCCGCCTGGCCTCGCAAACAAGCTCCTCATGCCTCGATGACTCGGTTATTTCAATGCCGGCCGGAGGTTCGGCGAAGATCGCGATCTCGTCAACTTCCATATAATTTCCATCGGGCCGGTGTTTGTGAATTTCATTTATCACCCCGCGGTGGCCAACCCTGGCATACAATTCCACCAGGCCCGAGTGACCGGCTTGTATCGATGATTCGGGATAAGTCAAATGTGCCGACACATGCCTCCTGACGGACTGAACGGTAGTCAGATCGGCCGAATTCTGATCCCTGACCTGAGGGTTCCCGCCGGGATCGGATCCTCCTGGATCCTGTGTGGCATATACAGTTCGGGGAGCGGGGAATGACAGCATCAACAGGATACTCAGCAGGCGAAATACTGGCAGCAGGTACCCGTGTTTATAGTTTTTTATTTCCATGGTCCTATATTTTAATCTGCATCATGTTTCAACCGGGTTTTTCCCGGCAGCGGTATACAGGCCCTGAAAGGCAGGATTCCTTCTTATATAACCGGACCGGCATATTAAAATATTGTCCTGATGCAATATAAAAAAAATACCGGAAAAACAAAAATTTACTCATGAAAAACTGAAAAAACAAGCAATCTGCCAGCTCAGCCTTAGGAAATTTGCCTGAAGCTCGAATTCAGCAGCAGTTTTGGCCGGCAATGACAGATTGGCAAATTCCGGGAGGCCTGCGGGACACTGATGGTTGCTTGCAGTGGAAAGCCGAAGAATTTTCTTATTTTTGGGTATTTCAATAACATCGATCCTATGGACAGAAGATCATTTATTCTTAAAAGCATGGCAGGGCTGGCAGTGGCCGGAATTCCGCTGCCGGCTCTGCCGGCATCCCTCGAAGGGAAGCCCTCCGGCATCGGGATTTGCGACTGGAATCTGGGCGATTCCGCCGATCCCTCCTTTATCCCGCTGGCTGCCGGTGTCGGCCTTGATGCGATACAGGTAAGCGTGGGCACGGCTCCCGACAATATTCCCCTCAGGGAGGCAGCCGTCAGACGCAGATATATTGAACTCGGCAAAAAACACAATATAGTTTATTGTTCAGTGGCGGCCGGCAGCATCCTTAACCAGATCCCCCTGGCCACGGAACCCCAGTCGGCCATTTACGTGGTGGATGCTCTTGAAGCTGCAAGAGCCCTGGGATCGACCAACATCCTTACCGCCTTTTTCGGCAACGGAGATCTTCTGGAAAGAGACGGGGACGGCAACTATATCAATGTTTCTTCCGGAGAATTTCCGGAGTACAGGTGGAAGGAAAAAGACGTCGAAAGGGTGATTGCCGTTATCAGGCAGATTGTGCCGCGGGCCGAGGATCTCGGCGTGATAATCGGTCTTGAGAATACCCTGTCCGCCCGTCAGAACCTGGAGATCATCGAGGAGATAGGCTCTCCCATGGTCCAGATATATTACGATACCGCAAACCCCTGGAACAACGGTTACGATGTGCCGGGTGAAATAAGGATGATCGGAAATCGCCGGATGTGTGAGATACACCTGAAAAACTCAAGGTGGAACCAGAACCTTTTTGATGAAACGGGAGCGGTAGATATGGAGGCCTGCGCTTCGGCGCTGAAAGATATCGGCTATGACAAATGGTATGTCCTGGAAACCAGCGGAAGGCCGGAAAGATTCGAGGAGGACACCAGGGCGAACATCAGGTTTGCCAGGGAAGTTTTTATGTAGCATCAAACCAGCATAATGGCGATAGACCTGTGCTGATGGCAGTGCAATGATTTACGGCCGCAGACGAAAACAGGCGTCCGGAAGCGACCCGGGCTAAGCAATATTTCAGACGGTTTGCAGATTTATGCCGCCCTAAAGTCCCCGTGCCTGGCTTGCCTGTTCCCTGATTTCAGAAAGTGCCGAAGGGGCCTGGGCAGCCATGTCATCCCACCTGCTTTCAACCGATATGCCCCCTTCAAATTTAATCGTGGCCAGGGCTGAAAAATATTCGCCGAAATCCTCGCCGTGAGTGCCGGGTGCCGCCCTTCCCTGCTCTTCGGCAATGTGAACGTGTTTTATCAGGTTTCCGTACCTGATGATATTGCGCGGATCCTCACCATCCACTGCCATGTGGTATATGTCTGCAAGAAGACGGTAATTTCTGTGGCTTACTGCATTGACTATTTCGGCGCCATCTCCAAGGGAGTTTATAAAATTGCATTCATTCCGGTTCAGGGGCTCCAGTGCAATGGTCACATTGTATTTTGAGGCAAGAGGAGCGAGTCTCCTGCCCAGTGCGACAAACTGCCTGTAGGCATCATCCCTGTGAAACCCCTCAGGTATCCTCCTCGATCCTCCGCTTCCAAAAACAATTATCCTGACGCCGGCCAGCTGTGCCCGGCGGAATGCTGTTGCGGCGTACTCCATGATTTCATCATGAACCGCATCGGGCCCTACGCTTTTCAGGTTTCCGGGCAAAAAAAGATTGCATGCGGAAACGGGAATTTTAAGTTTTCTGGCATTATCCAGTCTGGGAAGAAATTCCTCCTCCGGACTGTCCGGCACCAGGAAGCCTCTTACAGATTCCTCGATAAAGGAGTAGCCCATTTCCGCAAGCATGCCGGCATTGCCCAGGCCTGTGCATACGCCCACCGCAGGCTCAAAGGAATTAAAATAACTGTGTGTATTTGCACGAGAAACTGATCCGCAGGCAAAGGAAGCTCCAAGCAATGCGGCGGATTTAAGAAAAAATCTCCGGTCTGTTTTCATCATCATGGGGGAATTATCGTGCCCGGTCAATATCTGTCCCGGCAAAAGATTAAACTCCCAAGATACAAATAACCCTAAAAACATCAATAAAATTTCTTATTATTACAAATCATATAAGAAAGGGAATCTTTATATGCCCTTTAGCGTTAGTTCTATAAATGATGCCACGGATACCGGATCCGGATCAAAATCAACAAAAAAAGGATATACGATGAGCTCAAAAAAGCCTGAATCACCGTTAAAAAGCAGAAGGGATTTCATTTCCGGTGCCGCCGCCCTGACGATAGCAGGGGCGTTCGGCGCGGGCCATCTTCTTTCCTCCTGCGGATCACAAAAGCAAAGATATGAACCACCTGCCCTGGCTGACATAGCGCCTGACGGTCCACTGTTAAGGGCGGGACTGGTCGGATGCGGAGGCAGGGGAACCGGTGCCGCGTTCAATTTTCTCAATGCAGGGCCGAACCTGCAGATCACTGCGCTGGGCGATGTCTTCCGCGACCGCCTCGACCGGTGCCGTCAATCGCTCAAGGAACAGCGCGATGTGGATATCCCCGACAGCAACTGCTTTGTCGGGTTCGATGCCTACAAACACGTTATCGATTCCGGTGTTGATGTGGTCATCCTGGCGACTCCCCCCCATTTCCGTCCCGAACAGTTTGAAGCGGCCGTTCAGGCACGAAAGCATGCTTTTATTGAAAAGCCTTGCGCCGTCGACCCCGTGGGAGCCAGGGCTGTAATGGCCTCCGGGAAAATGGCCGAATCGGCAGGATTGTCGGTAGTGTCGGGCACACAGCTAAGGCACGCCCGCGATTTTCTTTCGACTTTCGGGATGGTGAAAAACGGTGCCATCGGCGAACTGATCTCGGGCACAACCCTCAGGCTGGAAGGAAAGCTGTGGCACAGAAACAGGCAGCCCGGGGAATCCGATATGGAGGCTATGCTGAGGGACTGGGTCAACTGGACCTGGCTTTCGGGCGATCATATTGCCGAACAATTTGTGCATCAGATAGACATCCTGAACTGGTTCTTTGAAAAATTCCCTTCCGAGGCACTTGGCATGGGAGGCAGGCACCGTCGCGTAACGGGTGACCAGTATGATTTTATAAGTGTCGACTACACCTTTGATGACAAGCGGAAATACCAGGGTTTCCACCGCCAGATCGACGGCTGTCATAACCAGTCGGAAGTTCTCATATATGGCACCAAAGGATATACAAATTGCCAGAACAGGATATTCGATTATGACGGCAACGTGGTCTGGGAATACCAGTATGTCATCGGCGAAGACGGACAGCCTGCGCGCAGGCTGCCTGTTGTAAGGGAGGACCAGTCGCACATCAATCTTGTGACCGCGATCCGCACAAATAATCCCGTCAACGAAGCCGTTACAATGGCTTCATCCTCACTGGTTGCCGTCATGGGCAGGGAGTCGGCATATACCGGGCAAAAGGTAACATGGGAGGATATGATGAATTCGAGCCTCAGGCTGGGGCCGGAGGAGTATAGCATGGGTGCTGTGAATATTCCGGCCGAACCGCCCGTTCCGGGCACTGCTCCGGGAAGCTGACGGAAAAACCTGTGTACTTGATCCTTCCGGCAGAAAAGATATGGCAGTCCCGCACACACCGGCGGCCAGCTTTGCCGGACAGCCTTCGCTTTACGAAGCAGCCTGGAGTTTGTTGAGCGACCTGAACCGGCAGTATCAGCTTTCAAGGATCCTGGAAAGCCTTTCCGCCTTGTCGGCCAGTCCCTCGGGAGTATCTCCGCCCCCCTGCTCGGTGATCGCCCAGTCGTCGTATCCGATCTCGTCAAGGGCCTTCATGACGGCGTGCCAGTTGACGTCGCCTTCCATCAGGTCAACCCGGAAACCTGCTCCCCGGCCTTCACTATTGGCTTTGGAGATGCTGTATTCCTTTATATGTATCTTGGCGATCCTGTCTCCCAGTATCCTTATCCACTGCTCCGGGAAGCCAAAGGCAAGGATATTGCCGCAGTCAAAATAGAATTTCACATAGTCGCTTTCAAACTGGTCGATGTAACGAACAGCTTCAAGAGGGCTGAGCAGGAAACTGTTCCAGACATTTTCAATTGCAATGTAAACCTTTTGAGCTTCGGCAACGGGAACAGCCTTTTTTATTTCCGCCACCGAACGCTCCCATACCTGGTCATAGGCCACATCGGCCGTTACCCGGCCCGGGACCAGCAAAACGGTATCGGCCCCGTAAACAACCGCATCCTCAATGCTGTAAATAAGGGCCTCCACTCCTTTTTCCCTGACGGAGGGATCGGGATCGGAAAGAGGGTACTGCCAGTGAAGCGCGCCACAAACGCTCGGGATCTCGAGGCCGGTGGCATCCCTGGCCCTGAGGACCTCGTCCCTGTCCATGTGGCTCATGGGCTCAACCCCGTCAAAACCGGCTTTCCTGACGGCGCTGAATTTTTCGGATATCGTGTCCCCAACCCCGATGGTTGCCCACATTATGCCCTTTTTTATTGACCGTTGCCGCCTCGCTGCAGTTGTGGCCGCCAAAGGCATTGTTCCTAACAGGGCCGAGGCAAAAACAGAATTTTTCACAAAATTTCTACGGTTCATATGCAAAGTTTTATGGAATGGAATGCAAGTTAGGGATTATGCCGGTCAAAACAAAAAAGCGCGGTGGTGCCGCGTCAAGAGACGCCTTGGGCAACCCGGACCTCCCCTGGTGTCCCTAAAGTGCTACCGTTTCCAGGCTGCTTGCATCTTTATTGATATTGATTTTCAGAACGGTTATCAATTCACCGGATGCTGTTTCCGGCAATCCGATGTTTAAGGTTTCATTGCTCTTGCCATAAACAAGGTTTTCCCCGCTGAACAATTGAACAGACTCTATTTCTGTATCGAATGGGAAGGGCAAGTCCAGCGTATTTTTATCGTATTTCAGCAGATTTATATAAATCGTGTTTCCCTTTCTTGTTGATGTGAGCCATTCGGCGGGTTTGTACGGGCCGCCGGTTGTACCGTAAACCGATTCGCCGTATTTCTTGAGCCACTCCCCCATCTCCTTTAAACGATCTGCCTGGCGCGGTTCAATTCGTCCGTCCGGCATAGGGCCCACGTTCAGAAGCAAGTTGCCCCCGCCGCCAACTGTTTTCAGCAAGGTAAACAAACACTCTTCCAGGCTTTTCAGCTCATCGTCAGGTTTCCACGCCCATTGCCGGCAAATGGTGATACACGATTCCCATGCGTTTTTGATATCGTACCTTCCGATTTGCTGTTCGGGCGTGGCAAAATCACCGGCATATTCATCTGAAATGGTAATCCCTTCCATTCCTTTCCGCCCTTTGTCAACCCGGTTATTGATGAGAATATTTTCATCCAGCCCTTTCAAATACTGATATAGATCCTGTCCCATCTCATGAGTCCAGGGTTCTTCCCATTCTCCATCGAACCAGAGTATTTTCGTGTTGTATTTTTCAATCAGTTCCCGGAGCTGTCCTTTTATCAAAGGGACGAACCTCTCCATATCGCCGGTTTCTTTTCTCGTTCTCCCGCCC
>SKQJ01000227.1 GCA_007119075.1 Bacteroidales bacterium
ACAACAAATAGATCCGGTTATCTTCGGTCTCTCCTGACCAGTTTCCGGAAAAAAAAGTAAAGCACCACGATAACAATGACTATCAGGAAGATTTTGAAAAAGGAAGTGTATGTATACATAACGGCAGATTTTAAGTATCCGATATGTTTTTTATGATCTTCAGCCTGTGGGTATAGCTGCCGGATAAGTTATTGTAGATCCCTGTCTGATCCAGCCTGTCAATCCTGACCATTCCGGAGGCATGGAGAATCTGTCCGTTTCCGGTTACAAGGCCGGTGTGGATGATCCTTCCTTGCTCGTTCTGGAAAAAAGCAAGATCTCCTGCAAGTGCTTCGGTTACGCTGGCGACCGGTTTTCCAAGATCGACCTGCTGCCTGGAGTTCCTTGGCAGGTTTATGCCAAAGAGCCTGAATACGATCTGCGTAAATCCTGAACAATCCATTCCGAAGGGAGTCTTGCCTCCCCATAAATATGGTACATTCATGAATTCCCGGGCAACCGTTGCTATATTTCCCCTAACGCTTTTTCCTTTGTGAAAGTCTGGAGCCTGAAGACAGGTAAACTCCTGCCCGCCTGTCCTGAAAGATCCGGTGCCGGGGTCATAATCGTATAACAAGCTTCCCGCGGAAATGTAAAAAGGCTGCCTGTCTTTATTATTCATCACCATCAGCACGATACTGCCCGATACTTCAGGCCTGGAAGCAGCCATTGCTTCAGCCAGGTCATCAGGGATCTCATAGACAGAAGAATTATACACCCATCCCTGGTAGCTGTCTGCCGATATTTCAACCAGGCTCCATTTTTGCTGTTTATCCAGGATAGCGGCATGTTCTCCGAAAACCATCTGTGTAACCATTTCTTCCTCGTGGGAAGGACCCGACCTCACAGGAACTGCAGAAAGCAGGCACACAACATTTCTCATAATATTGTATATTTAACCCTCTCAAAAGTAAATTAATTTCCCGTCAATAGAAAGCCCATGATGGAGAGAGTCAGCCGGCCAGCCTATCAAGCTGCCACAGCCATTTGTCCGGATTTGTTATCTTGCCAATTAAAAGTGTAAAATCGAACCTAAGTTGTAATTTTGCAATCAGGTAAATATTAAAAACAAAATAACGACGTTTATAGCCTTTGACACAAATTCCAGGTTAGTTAATGGGTAAATTCCTCAAATTCATAAAAGACAATTACAACAGCATATCTGTTATAGTTTTCTTCCTTATCACGGCATTGCTTATTTTGTATTTGCTGCCAAGAGAAGGAAAGTTCAGGTATGAGTTCCAGCGCGGCCGGCCCTGGCTGCATGAAACCCTTATTGCACCGTTCGATTTTCCCATATACAAACCGGAATCGGAGCTCAGGGCTGAAAGGGACAGCTTGCTGGCTGATTTCAGGCCCTATTTCAGATACGACAGCCTGCTTTATGATTCAGTGATTGCCAGATATCATGAATCCCTTGATCAGCAATGGGAGTCGGCCGGCCGGGCCCGCCCGGATGATTTTGACAGCGAGGGACTGAGGCGCCTTTATGACCGGTTTTATAATTTCAGCACCGATCTTTACAGGCATGTATACCAGCAGGGAATAGTAGCTCCCGGTGAGACTGCCGACAGGGTGGCTGCAGAGGAACAGTCAATTGTGATACTCAGGAATAACATCGGCGTAAGGACGCCGCCGGCAAATTATTTCCGTGAAAAGACCGCTTATGAATATATCAGGAGCGGAGTCGATAAATGGATAGCCGAAACGGTAGCCCGCCACCCGCATTTCAGGGATTTTTTGCAGACACTTGAGTTTGGCGATTTTTTGATACCCAACCTCTACTATGACCAGGCTACAACCGAAAGGGTCCGCCAGAGCCTGCTGAATGAGATTTCTCTTGCCAGGGGGATGGTCCAATCGGGTGAGCGTATTGTATCACAGGGAGACCTGATAACAAATCACACCTACCTGATACTTGAATCTTTAAAAAGAGAATATGAAACACGGTTGCTTGGAACCAACCTGAATCTGGTTTTGCTGGGCCAGTTCATCCTGGTGTTTTCACTTATTGCCATTCTTTATCTGTTTCTTTATCATTTCAGGCGCGAAATCCTTACCAGTGCCCGCAAGACCCTTTTTATACTCTTTTTCCTGTTTTTGATGGTTTCAACATCCATAATCCTTATAAGGTTCAGCATGATTAATTTTTATGTTGTTCCTTTTGCCATCGTGCCGATCATTATAAGGACATTTTATGATGAGAGACTTGCATTGTTTATCCATACAGTGATCCTGCTGCTTGTTGCATTTTTTGCACCAAACAGCTTCGAATTCCTGTTCCTGAATTATTTGATCGGACTTGTTGCAATTTTCAGTCTGTCGAACCTTTACCTCCGCAGCAAGCTTTTTTATACTGCCGTAATAATTGTTTTGTCCTATTCGCTGCTCTATTTCGGAATAGCCGTGACCCAGGAACGCAGCGTAGCCAACATCAACTGGATGAATTTCGCATGGTTCGGGGCCAATGGCCTGCTGGTACTGACCACTTACCCTCTGCTATACATTTTTGAAAAGACTTTCGGGTTCATATCCGATGGAACCCTGGTAGAGCTTTCCGATACAAACCAGCCCCTGTTGCGAAAGCTTGCAGAAGAGGCTCCCGGAACATTTCAGCACTCGATACAGGTTGCAAACCTGGCAGAAGCCGCCGTGCGTGAAATCGGGGGCAACTCATTGCTCGTAAGGACGGGGGCGCTTTATCATGATATAGGCAAGATGTCCAGTCCCGCATTTTACATTGAAAACCAGGCATCGGGCTATAACCCGCATGATTCGCTTGACTTTGAGGAAAGTGCGCAGGTTATAATATCGCATGTTTCCAAAGGTGTGGAAACAGCCAGGAAACATAATCTCCCTGAGCAGATTATAGATTTTATTCGGACTCATCACGGCACTACACGGGTACAATATTTTTACAAATCCTTCCTGAAAAAATACCCGAATGAGGATGTTGATGCCCGGAAATATACCTATCCGGGTCCCAAACCCTTTTCTCGGGAAACAGCTGTGCTGATGATGGCCGACTCGGTTGAAGCCGCATCAAGGAGCCTTAAGGAGATAAGCACCGGTTCGATCAACGAGCTTGTCGAATCCATTATTGACAATCAGTTCAATGAAGATCAATTCAGCAATACCAATTTGACCTTCAGGGATATCTCCACCGTAAAGAGTGTCTATAAAAATAAATTGATGAATATTTATCATGCCAGGATCTCCTATCCGAAATGACCGGAGGGCATGATCTATTGCTTTCTTTCTACCAGCGCATATCGATGATTTCAACACCGGGATAATCCGATTCATCAAAGACAAAGTGTGAGTCCGGCACCTGCCTTGTGTTGTCAAACCCGTTTACGTCGAGACTGTACCTGTTTCCGTCCTTTCCTGCCATCACAGCAGAATCGATAAAGCCGCTTTCCCGGTCAATAAAAAGCTTGACGGTATGGAAATCATGGTTCCTGTCGAGCGGGTGCAGGTCTATTTCATAGAGTCTCTTTCCGTCACGTGAGACCTCATCGATCAGTCTGTAGCGGAATTCTTCATGATATATGGTAAACAGCTCTGTCGGATTCGACATCAGTCCACCGCCCTCTTCCGGATCACTTATAATGACCTCGTTCACGTCGGGCATATAGGTATACATCGAGTTTCCGTCGAACCAGATCTCAAGGTCCATGATGCTCAACCTGTATTTATTGCCTTTGATCAGTATCTCCCCGTCAAATTCTTCTCCCGCAGCCTCATCCCTGAGGCTGGATATGGATATTGAGAAATCGACAAAAACCGAGGGGGCGGCAGTTGTCTGTTCGGCCAGCTCATCCAGTATTTCCCTTGCCCTGTCATCCTGCTGTGCGTTTGCGGCTATGCTTCCGGAAAAAAGGAGTATCAAAACAAGTGTTGTCAGTTTTTTTATCTGCATTCTGTTTAAATTTAATTGGAACCCGGAACACGTCCTGTTACATGTTATCCATATCTCTCAATAACTGTTCCAAACTGTATTCGTCCTGTATCAGAACCTGCCTGGCCTTGCTTCCTTCAAAGGGCCCGACTATTCCGGCGGCTTCAAGCTGATCCACTATCCTGCCGGCCCTGTTGTATCCTATGGAAAACTTTCTCTGGATAAGCGATGTGGAGCCCTGCTGGTGCTGCACAACCAGCCGGGCGGCTTCATCGAACATATCATCCCTTTTTTTGAGGTCAACGTCGGCCGGCCCCGTTCCATTTTCGCCGACATATTCCGGCAGGTAGTGTGCGGAGGGATATCCTTTCTGGGACCCGATAAATTCGGTAATGCGATCTATCTCCGGGGTGTCTATAAATGCACATTGCAGCCTGATCATTTCATTTCCGGCGGTAATCAGCATATCACCCCTTCCAATCAGCTGGTTTGCCCCCGGAGTATCAAGGATGGTCCTTGAATCCATCATAGAAGTCACCCTGAATGCAATTCTGCTGGGGAAGTTTGCCTTGATGACTCCGGTAATGATATTGGTCGTCGGGCGCTGGGTAGCAATCACCAGATGAATTCCTATTGCCCTTGCAAGCTGGGCAAGCCTGGCAAGAGGCGTTTCAATTTCCCGGCCGGCCGTCATTATCAGGTCGGCAAATTCATCTATGATTACCACAATATATGGCAGGAAGCGATGGCCCTTTTCCGGATTCAGGCGCCGGGCTATGAACTTGCCGTTATATTCCTTGATATTTCTTACATGTGCCTCTTTAAGCAGATTATAGCGTTCGTCCATCTCTATTGTGAGGGACTGCAGCGTATGGATCACCTTCTGTGTATCGGTAATTATGGCCTCTTCGGTGTCGGGAAGCTTTGCCAGGTAGTGACGTTCGATTTTTGAATAGACCGTAAGCTCGACCTTTTTGGGATCAATAAGCACGAATTTGAGCTGGGCGGGATGCTTTTTGTACAGCAGCGAGGCCAGAATGGCATTGAGGCCCACCGACTTTCCCTGACCGGTTGCCCCGGCTATAAGAAGGTGGGGCATCCGGGTCAGGTCAACCACATAGGTCTCGTTCGAAATTGTTTTGCCCAGGACTATCGGAAGCTCATAGTTTGCTTCCTGGAATTTGGAGGAGCTGATAACCGAGCGCATCGATACAACTTCCGGATTCTGATTGGGAACCTCTATTCCAATGGTCCCTCTTCCGGGAATAGGTGCTATAATCCTGATTCCCAATGCCGACAGACTCAGGGCAATATCGTCCTCAAGGTTCTTGATCTTCGAAATCCTTATTCCGGGAGCAGGCACTATTTCATACAATGTAACTGTAGGACCGATCGTGGCTGTTATCTTGTCGATCTGTATCTTGTAATTGCCCAGTGTCTCGACTATCCTGTTTTTGTTGTTCATCAGTTCCTCCTTGCTTACAGAGGTCTCAGACGACCGGTATGGTTCAAGCAGGCTCACCGGGGGAAACCTGAATGAAGACAGATCGAGGGTGGGGTCATACTCCCCGGCGGGCAAGGAATCGATTATATCTTCGGAAAGGCTTTTTTCATCGCTGCTTTTTTCTTTTACGAAAAGCCTGATTCCATCAGGGTCATTTTCTTCGTCATCTTCCCCGAAAAACCTGTCCTCATCCGACCCGGTTTCCGGACCGGCATTAAGATGGCCATTGTCTTTCTCTGCGGTAATTCCGGCAGCCTGCAACACAGGAGAACGTTCGGCGTTTTCGGATAAGGTTGTTTTATCCCTCTTCCCGGAACGCAGGTTATGGATCAGGTCATTCAGGATTGCAGAAGAGTTTCTGACAGAAAAGAGGAAAAATGAAAACACAAGCATCAGCAGGAAAAAGGCTGTTCCCGTTTTGCCCAGAAGAGCATTCAGCCATTCTGCCATGAAATATCCGTGAGCACCACCGGGACCGCTGCCAAGAAAGCCTCCGGCATGACCGAAGGCATACCCCAGCACGAGAGACAAAAGTATCGCCCCGATAACGGTAATCCTGAACATTCTGCCGAAAGGCCCCATCCTTACTCTTATAAGTTTGAACCCGATCAGCATAAGAAGAAATGGTACGCTAAACGAAGCCAGGCCAAACCACCGGTTTATGAACAGTGATGAAAACCAGGCTCCGGATTTCCCCGCCCAGTTCTCGACCCTGAGCTCAGGGCTGGACATGATCCTTTCCCATTCAAAGCTCTGGTCGCTTTTCCATGTGAAAAAATAGGAAATAAATGATAATGTCAGGAACAGGGCAAACACCAGAATAAAGCAGCCAATGAATAACCTCAGACGCTCATCTCCGAAAAAACTGGCTATCCTGTTCTTTTTCCTGCCCTGTCTGGTCTTTTTCTCCTTAACTGCCGTCATAGCTATGTGTGAATAATGAATGTTTTCGGCTGATTCTGTTGATTCTTATGACCGGGCCCAATTGCAATGTAATCAGGCGATGTTTGCTGCAAATTTGCAAAATTTTATCCAAGTTCACCTTATTTTTCCAAAATATAACCGTCAGCCCGGTATGATATCCTTACATGTAATGTCCGGTGATTTGTTCACAAGGCAAATGTATAGCTTCTTTTAATTTGAAAAAATTTCATAGATTTGTGGAGGATATAAGCATATGCTACAAAAAACTGAATATGAGTAAATTGGCGGTAATAGCCCTGGGGGGCAATGCAATTTTGCGGGGCGATCAGGCCGGAACCATTGACGAACAGGAGCAAAATACCACAGATACACTTGAAAATCTTATATTCCTTTTAAAGGAAGATTACAACCTGGTCATCACTCACGGAAACGGGCCGCAGGTAGGAAACATCCTGATGAGAAACGATGCCGGTGAAAAGAATTACGGAATACCTCAGATGCCCCTTGACATATGCGTTGCAGATTCCCAGGGCGGGATAGGGTACATGATAGAGAGAATGATGACGAATGTTTTGAACAAGCATAAGATAAAAAGAGATATTGTCACCCTGGTGACCATGGTGGAGGTAAGCAAGGATGATGAGGCTTTCAGCAACCCTACCAAACGCGTTGGCAGGATCTACAGCAGGGAACAGGCAGATGCCCTGTCGAGGGAAAAGGGATGGGAATTCAGGGAAGGGGGGAAAGTCAGGGACGGATGGAGGAGAGTGGTCTCTTCGCCTTTTCCCGTGAGCATTCTTAATGAGAATGTAATCCGCACTATGGCTGACAATGGCACTATCGTAATTGCAGCGGGAGGCGGCGGGATTCCCGTATATTACGATGATGACGGGAATATTCGTGCAGCCGAAGCGGTGATAGACAAGGATCTGGCCGGGTCACTGCTTGCGGCGAGGATAAATGCTGATGAGTTTTATATACTCACCGACGTATCATATGTATATTTAAACTACAATCAACCCGGTCAGCAGGCCGTGGAGTTTTTGAACCATGCCGACACCCTGAAGTACCTTGGCCAGGGAATGTTCGGTGAGGGCAGCATGGCGCCGAAGATCAGGGCATGCCTGCATTTTATTGAAAA
>SKQJ01000233.1 GCA_007119075.1 Bacteroidales bacterium
GCCAGGTAGAGCAGCGGATGAATTGCATTTTTCCATTTGACAACAGGCTTGTCCCGGAAAACGGGCATGACGGCGCCGATTTTTACGGCAAGCAATGCCTTGGCCCTGATAAAATCAATAAGCCCCAAAAAGCGGAATACCTGAAGCAGCTCTTCGAGGCAGGGCCTGAGGACCACTGAAACCTCCTTTAAAATTCTCAGCATCTCTCGCCTCTCGGCATATTCCAGCTCCCTTATCTCGTTGTTGAGCTCCACTACGGCTGCCGGCTCGATATATGAGGTCTTTCCGCTGGCCGATTCGTCATGGACAAATCCGGGTATCTTCCTTTTCATGGAGGAGCTTACAGGAATTACCGGCCGGCCGTTGCGTATAGCTATGCCGGCATCCCCATCCGCCAGTCCCCCGGCCTGCGCCTCCTTAAGCAGCGCATGCAGCTTTTTGGATACTTCGGCCTGCATACGGCCTATGGCGCGGCGCAATGATGCCAGCTCCGGCGAGGCGTTGTCTTTGATACGGCCCTCCCGGGTGAACAGCTTTGAAAGCCGCTCCCTCGCAAATGCGGGCACCGGGGAGCTGCCTGCCAGTGACGTGAGCCAGGGGTAGCTTTCTGCATTTTTTCCCCTGAAAAAATTGATCAGCGATCCGGCAGTGTCGAGCGAGCGCTTAAGGTCGAACAGCTCTTCAGTCTCCATGAATGCTCCTTCCACCCGGAGCTTCCTGAGCCCGGGGGTCACATCGGCAATGAATCCCAGGGGAAGCTCTTCCCCGAAAAGATGGATCCTCCTGAACTCGTCGGTCTGCCGCAGGCGCAGCTCTATTTCCCGGTGGCTGGTAAGAAATGCCATCATGCGGATATGCTCCCGCCCCAGATCGCACAGGCACGATCCGGAGAGCAGATCGCGTATGCCGGCAAAGCCGGTTTTCGCCTCAAAACTTTCGGGATAGATCATTATGAAATTTTATAGGGCAAAGGTAATATGATCAAACCAAAAAACCGGACTAAAAATTCCCCTGCCCGTTTGCGGTCTGACGCTAATAGAGTATTTTTGTGCTCCGGTCAAAATTTTTTTAACCCGGTTTATAATATTTTTAAATGAACCAGTTCAAAAGATACCTGATAACTTCAGCCCTGCCCTATGCCAACGGGCCCCTCCATATAGGCCACATGGCCGGGGTATATGTGCCCTCCGATATCTATACCCGTTACCTTCGTCTCCGGGGCAGGGATGTGATCCATGTATGCGGATCAGACGAGCACGGGGTGCCGATAACGATCAAGGCGAGACAGGAGGGCGTTTCTCCCCGGCAGATAGTGGACCGCTACCATGAGATGAACAAGGCCTCGTTTGAAAAATTCGGCATTGCATTCGACATTTATTCGCGCACTTCCTCCCCGGTCCATTACCAGACTGCCTCGGAAATATTCAAGACCCTTTATGACAGGGGAGAGTTCCTGGAAAAAACCACCCCGCAGTATTACGACCAGGAGGCGGGACAGTTTCTGGCCGACCGCTACATACAGGGAACCTGTCCCCGCTGCAGCAACGAGAATGCCTACGGCGACCAGTGCGAAAGCTGCGGCACCTCCCTGAATGCCACCGACCTGATCAACCCCCGCTCCACCCTGAGCGGCTCCGTCCCGGTAATGCGCGATACGACACACTGGTTCCTGGCGCTTGACAAGTACGAGCCTTTTTTGAGAAAATGGATCCTGGAAGAGAAAAAACACTGGAAGGCAAATGTTTACGGCCAGTGCAAATCATGGCTGGATCACGGTCTCCAGCCACGGGCAGTCAGCCGCGACCTGGAATGGGGAATACCGGTCCCCCTTGAAAGCGCAAAAGGCAAGGTGCTGTATGTATGGTTCGACGCTCCCATTGGCTATATTTCAGCAACCAAGGAACTTACCGGGGACTGGGAAAGATACTGGAAAGACAGCGAAACGCGGATGATCCACTTTATCGGCAAGGACAATATCGTGTTTCACTGCATTGTGTTCCCCTCGGTGCTCAACGCCGAAGGCACCTATATACTTCCTGACAATGTGCCGGCAAATGAATTCCTGAACCTGGAGAATGACAAGATATCGACTTCAAGGAACTGGGCGGTGTGGCTGCATGAGTACCTTGAGAATTTCCCGGGAAAACAGGATGTGCTCAGATATGTTCTCTGTGCAAACGCTCCCGAGACCAAGGACAACGATTTTACCTGGAAGGATTTCCAGGCCCGCAACAACAATGAGCTGGTAGCGGTTTACGGCAATTTCATCAACAGGGCGATAGTGCTCACGCACAAGTATTTTGACGGCGCAGTGCCCGGCCGGAGCGAGCTGACTGACTATGACCGGGAGGTGCTTGACCAGATTCCGCAAATAAAGGAAGCCCTTGAGAACAGCCTGGAACTGTTCCGCTTCAGGGAAGCCCTTAAAGAAGCAATGAATCTTGCCCGCCTGGGCAACAAGTACCTGGCCGACACCGAACCGTGGAAACTGTACAAGACCGATCCCCAAAGGGTAAAGACTATCCTGAACATATCGCTTCAGATCTCGGCCTCGCTGAGCGTGCTTACCATGCCCTTTTTGCCCGATTCGGCCTTCCGGCTGATGGAATTTCTCAGGATCGACAATATTCCGTGGGACAGGGCAGGCGACAGCGACCTTGTTGAAGAGGGGCATGTGATAGGGAGCGGGGGACTGCTTTTTGAGAAAATCTCCGACGAGGAGATCGAGAAACAGGTCGAAAAGCTGCTTGCGACGCGCGACCGGAACAATCTGCCGCCTTCGGCTCTTGTTCCCCCGAAAGGGAATATCACATACGAAGAGTTCTCGGCAATGGATATCCGCACAGGCACCATAACGGACGCCGAAAGGGTTCCCAAAACCAAAAAGCTTCTGAAGCTGACCATCGATACCGGAATAGACACCCGGACGGTTGTTTCGGGAATAGCCGCGTGCTTTGAGCCCGGGGATATCATAGGAAAGCAGGTTTCGGTGCTTGTTAATCTGGAGCCCAGGGAGATAAGAGGGATCAAATCGCAGGGCATGATACTCATGGCCGAAGACCCGCAGGGAAACCTTGTGTTTGTCTCCCCGGAAGGCACAGTGGAAAACGGCTCGTCAATAAAATAGGGCGACTGTTTGCCCTGCAGCAGGATTTTGGAGCTGCCCGGCTTGATCAAACGCTTCTGCATGCCCGGCATCCGGATTTTGGAGCTGCCCGGCTTGATCAAACGCTTCTACATGCTCAGCATCCAGACTTCGGAGCTGCCCCTTTCGGCCCTTACCTTGCGCAGCATCTGCAGCGCCTCTCTCCGGTTCTGCGAGGAATACATCGAAACGCGGAACATCCCCTTTTCCGATTCGATGATGCTGGTATGATATCCGTCGCTGGCAAGCTGCCTGCTCAGGGAAATTGCATTTGTCTCACGCAGGAAGCTGCCGGCCACCAGGTAATGGGAGCGGACCGCTGCAGCGGGTGCTTCCGGTAAAGGTTCCGGAGCCGCATCTCCGGCATCCGGCGCCGGGGCCGCTGCAGGTTCTCCGGCTGTCACATCATTTGTTTCATCGTCAGGCGTGACGGCAAAAAGCTCGTCACCGGCGGGAGCGGCGGCGGCTTCGGGCGGCAGGGGAGCGGGATATGCCCCGGGGCCGGATGAAGCCGGCGGACTGCCGGCCGGCCCTGAACCTGAATCAATGACCGCCGAGAAAGGGTTCAGGGAGGTGATATTAAAGTTAAATTCCCTGATAGCGCCGGTATTCATGGCGCCCCAGGCAAGAGCGGCAGCCAGGGGGATGCCTACGGCGGCGTAGCGCAGCATTTTTGACAGGCCGGCACGCAGGGGCGACCTTTCGTCATCGCGGACAGCTGTGGCAAGCTTGCCGGCCTTTCCCCGGGATGCGGGATCGGGGCAGCGGAAAAAGGAGAGCCCGTAGGCTTCGGTAAGGAAGTTGGCCGCAGGATCGGGCTCAAACTGCAGATTATGGTCCCTGTCCACCACAAACTGGCCGATTCCCTCGAAATGGACGGTACGGCCCGCTACCAGCCTGTTTTTCACCTTTTCCACAAACGAATCGACAAGCTTTTTGACATCGACATAATTCATCGAAGATCTGGCGGATATATGGCTTATAAGCAACCCGTCATTGTGATCGATCCGGGCATTGAAGCCTACCACCCTCGAGGGAGGATAAAAAATATCAGATGCCCTGTCGATCCGCGCGGGGCGCTGGCTGGCGACGAATCCGCCGAACCCTGGCACGACCACGCAGTCATGATGATATAACAGCTCCCTTATGTGACTGACTGGTTCCATGAAAAATTATAGATGGTTTCAGAATCTTTCCTTTACTCACAAATGTAAAGATTTATTCCGGTATAATATCCCAACATAAGGCATTTTTTTTAACTTTGCTGACATTGAAAAAAACTCCCTGATTTACACAAGCATGGAAAAAATCCAGATGGTCGATCTTAAGGGACAGTACCTCAAAATAAAGAGCGAAATTGATGCTGCCCTGGCGGGCGTCATTGATTCCACTGCCTTTATCAACGGTCCGGAAGTTGCGTCCTTCCAGAGAAATCTTGAATCATTCCTGGATGTAAATCATGCCGTGACCTGCGGCAACGGCACCGATGCCCTGCAGATCGCCATGATGGGGCTCGGACTGGAGCCCGGGGACGAGGTGATCACCACGCCTTTTACCTTCATCGCCACCGTTGAGGCTATTGCGCTGCTGCGGCTCAAGCCGGTGTTCGCCGATGTTTGCCGGAATTGTTTCAACATCAGCGCCGCCGCCATCGAAGAAGCAATAACGCCTGAAACCAGGGCCATTCTTCCGGTCCACCTTTACGGGCAGTGTGCGGACATGGATGCCATAACCCGGCTCGCTGAACAGCACGATCTGCTGATTATCGAAGATGCCGCCCAGGCCCTGGGCAGCCGGTACGGGTTTGAAAACGGCCTGGCAAAAAAAGCGGGCACAATAGGACATGTGGGCTGCACAAGCTTCTTTCCTTCCAAAAACCTGGGCTGCTTTGGCGACGGCGGCGCCATGTTTACCGATAACCCGGAAACAGCCGAAAAGCTCCGGTCCATCACCCTTCACGGCTCAAAGGTGAAATATTTCCACGACATGATCGGGGTGAATTCCCGGCTCGACACCCTTCAGGCAGCCATCCTGGATGTAAAGCTCAGGTACCTGGACACCTGGAACAAGGCACGGGCCGGGGCGGCCGGGTACTACGACGCGGCTCTGGGCGGCATCGACCGGTTGCGCCTGCCCAAACGGATGAAACAATCGACCCATATATTCCATGCCTACACTCTGAGAACCGACCCGGGCGAAAGGGACGCCCTGCGCGAATTTTTGCGTGGCCGCGATATTCCCACCATGGTGTATTACCCGGTGCCCATGCATCTTCAGAAGGCATACAGGCACTACGGATACAGTGAAGGCGATTTCCCCGTGGCCGAAGAGCTGTGCCGGTCAGTGGTGTCCATTCCGATGCATACCGAGCTGCAGGAAAACCAGCTTGATTATATTTGCAGTGCCATCAGGGAATATTTTAACACGCAATAGCTCAGATATGGAAAAAAGAAACTATCATGCTCATGAAACGGCAGTAATAGATAAAGGCTGCACTATAGGGACGGGAACCCGGATATGGCACTTCACCCATCTGATGACAGGCTGCAAAATAGGCGAAAACTGCAACCTGGGCCAGAATGTGGTGGTTTCTCCGGAGGTGGTTCTGGGAAACAATGTCAAGGTCCAGAACAATGTTTCTATCTATACAGGCGTGATATGCGAGGATGATGTGTTCCTTGGCCCTTCCATGGTGTTTACCAATATCGTGAACCCCAGGAGCGCGGTCGTCCGCAAGGACCAGTATGTGAGAACGCTTGTAGGCCGGGGCGCCACGATAGGAGCAAATGCCACCATCGTATGCGGCAATGATATCGGGCCCTGGGCTTTTATAGGCGCAGGGGCGGTGATAACCAGGGAAGTGAAGCCCTACGCGCTGATGGCTGGAAACCCCGCCCGGCAGATAGGATGGATGAGCCACTACGGCCACAGGCTCATCTTTGACGAAGCCGGCCTGGCCGAATGCCCGGAAAGCGGCCGGAAATACAGGCTTGAAAACGACCGGGTAATACCCGAAGAAGAATTTTGAGCTGCCGGCAATCCCGTTTCCGGCGGTAATCCGAATAAAACCCGAGAATTGAAAATGGATGGAAAAATGCATAATTTCGCGCTGATTGGTGTGGCCGGCTATATAGCCGTAAGGCACCTGCAGGCAATCAGGGAGACCGGAAACGATCTGCTGGCAACGCTCGACCCCTTTGACAGC
The DNA here is from genome assembly GCA_007119075.1 of Bacteroidales bacterium. Taxonomy (GTDB): domain Bacteria; phylum Bacteroidota; class Bacteroidia; order Bacteroidales; family PUMT01; genus PXAP01. Next base: position 6,351 of record SKQJ01000233.1, read on the forward strand.
GTAGGCTGCATAGACAGCTATTTTCCCCGGGCCGATTTTTTTGTCGAATTTGAAAGATTTGACCGCCACATCGACAAAATGAAAAGGGTGGGCGCCAGGATAGACTATGTAAGCATCTGCTCTCCCAATTACCTGCATGATTCCCACATCCGCTTCGCACTGCGCCAGGGGGCCGACGCCATTTGTGAAAAACCCCTTGTGCTGAATCCCTGGAACCTGGACGCGCTGGCCGAAATTGAAAAGGAAACCGGCAGATCGATTTACAATATCCTGCAGCTCAGGCTCCATCCCTCCATAATTGAGCTTAAGAAAAAGATAGACGCCGAGCCCCCCGGCAAAGTCCATGATATCGATCTCTCCTATATTACCAGCCGCGGGCACTGGTACCGCATATCCTGGAAGGGCGATGTCCAGAAATCGGGCGGCGTGGCAACCAATATAGGGGTCCATTTCTTCGATATGCTCACCTGGATATTTGGCCCGGTCAGCGAAAACATAGTGCACCTGTCCGATGCAAACCGCGCGGCCGGGTATCTCGGACTGGAAAAAGCCAGGGTAAGATGGCTTTTGAGCATCGACCAAAACGACCTGCCCGCCGAAGTAAAAAGCCGCGGCCAGCGCACCTACCGGTCTATCAGCATAGACGGCGCCGATATTGAATTCAGCGACGGCTTCACCGATCTTCATACCGAAACCTACAGGAAGATACTGGAAGGCAGGGGATTCGGACTGGAAGAGGCAAGGCGCTCCATAGAGACGGTTTATGCCATAAGGAACTCAAGTGCCGCCGGACTCAAGGGTGAATATCATCCCCACCTTAAAAATATTATCAGGCAAACCTGAAGGCCCCGTTTCAGTCGACCGCAGGCCGGTCACCGACTGACCGGCAAGGGGATGCTGCCCGGAATAAATTATATTCAATCCAATTTTAATCTGTTAACCCAAGCACATGTACGAACAACTTTTGAAAAAGGAAAAAAAGATATCCCTGATCGGACTGGGGTATGTCGGACTGCCCATCGCACTGGAATTTGCAAGGAAAGTCAGCGTAATCGGCTTTGACATCAAGCCCGAAAGGATCGAAATGATGAAAAACAAAATCGACCCGAGCCGGGA
>SKQJ01000307.1 GCA_007119075.1 Bacteroidales bacterium
CGTCCGCGGCGGGTTATTTTTTCTTCCCTGGTATGGATGTTCGGAACATAGTCATGGCCCCTGATATTTTCCCTGAGCAATTCAATGGCAGGGGGATAATTTCCCGCCAGCCTGTCGCTGCCGATCTCAATCCTGAAATTGTCGTGGTACATCAGACCGCCAAACTCAAAATAGCCCCGTCCGTCAGTCCTGGTATCATAAGAATCGCCTTGTCCGGAGACTGCCATTCTGACCTGGAAATTATTTACAGGCTCTTCCCTGGCAGGATCGGTCACCCTGCCCCTGATCGAGATACTTGCCGTTGGTTTATGCTGTAATTCCGGCAGGTCTTCTTCCAGCACCGATTCCCAGCGGAACCTCCTCCATCCGTGGGTCATCATAAGATGGTCAAGCTCCTGTTCAAGTCCCTTTTCCGGATCAAGGTAATCCTGGGGGCTTTCAATAACTCCTTCAAGATCGGAAGTTATGAGGATGGAGCTCATGATATTGACGGTGGAACCGGGAGGTGCAAAACTGCCGCTGAGTATAGACAGCGAAAAATTGCCCTCCACATTATTTCCTTCATTGTCGAATATCTCCATCTGAATGCCGTAATAATCGTCTCCTTCGTGCTCCATCCTGAAAACACGCGGGTTGAAGATGAACCCATCGTTGTTCTTTACAAAAACAAGTCGCTCGGCAACGGGGCGGTTTCCTGCAAATACGGTTATCTGGGCAATGCCCGCGGGAAACAGCTCTTCGGGTATCCTTATTTCTCCTTCGCCATCAGACGATAAGCTCACCCTGCCTGAATATTTCACCTCGCCGCGGGCATGGGCAAGAATATAGGGCTCGCTGACAAAGCCAGGATCCCCGGCAGAAAGGCCGGTTCCAAGATTGACAATGATATCTCCGGCGGCACGATCCACCCTCATTGCAAAACCTTGCTGACCGGCCTGAGGCAGATCAAAAGTCTGCGGTCTTCCTCCGTTAAAAGATAGAACGGCCTGGTATGATACGCCGGCTTCGGGCTGCAGTTCAAAACTGCCCATGCCTGCATGGAGGGAGCTGATTCCGGCAAGCTCATTTCCGGTCCCGTCGGTAATCACGCCTTCAGCTTCCAGTCCCCGTCCCAGGGCATCAAATGCCTTGAAAGCAATGCGGTTTGTCACTCCCTGGACCATGTTGCCGCCTTCAGGGAAAAAAGCTATCCGGTAATCGGAAGTCATCTGTTCAAGGTTCCTGTTGAACCTCCTGTTGGACCGGGCATGGGACCGGGGTATCATATCCTCATACTGGCTGTTTGAGATATAAAAGTAACGGGTAAAGTAAAATTCCTCCCCGAAATTCCTCATCAGATCAGTATAGGCACGGACCTTGTAGTTGCCGTCGGGAAGGGTGAGCGGCAGGCTAATATCGCCTTCGGCGGTGCCGCCGGATGCCAATAGAAGCCTCCTTTCCATTATAACGCCGTCTGAATTGATCAGGTCGACGTATACATTGGTACTGGCAGTGTCCGGAAGATGAGTGACGGAATTCAGCAGGTATGTATTGAACCACATGACCTCGCCTGCGTTATACCGGCTCTTGTTGAAATGCAGATAGATTTTTTGAGATGATGTATGGTCTACAAATCGCCCGAGCTTCATCTCAGGGTCCTGATCTGCCATACCGGGCATTGCCGGGAGCATGCCTGGCATAAACAGCAGCACTATGGCTGCATAAAGAAAAAATTTGGTCTTCATTTTAAATAATATATTTCGGTAATTTAATAAAACTTATTTAAAGGAATTAAATTGCATTTTGATTGCAGGAGCTTCTGTATTTTAAGATATGGGGCGATCTCCGGGATGTCCCTGTACAGGCCGGCGCGGCTGCAGACGGCTTTCTGCGCAAGCCTGCATGGCAGCAGTCGTCCTCACAGTCCGGAGCGGCTGCAGACGGTTTTTTGTGCAAGTCAGCGCGGAAACAGTTTCGACTGTCAAGGTCACTGTGGCTGCACTGAAAAAACCCCGTAACCAATGCCTCCGTCAAAACCGGCTCCCTCAACAATGAATTTCAGCATCCCCGATGCGGTGGAAACAGGCACGCTGACAGTAATGTTGCCCGATTCGTCAGTAACAAGGTCTGTTTTCCAAAGCACCGACCTTTCCGGCATCCCCTGCCTGTGGTCCGTGGCATGAACCGGAAAAAGATCAGAATAAAATTCCCGCGCGGAATGATAGCCCTGGATCAGGTATTCCTCATAATCAGGCATCATGGGATCGCCGGGCCGCCGGGTATAAGCCAGTATGGCACCTGCTGCGCCCCTTACCCCGAAAATTGAAGCCCGGGGACCGCTGAATACTTCAATTCGCTGTACGTACCTGGGGTCCAGTGTCAAAAAAACATTTTGTCCGACCTCGGAGCCGTCCAGCATGTAGGTAGGTGTGTTGCTTAAATGCATGCTCGTGGGCCCTCTGAACTGGAGATTGTGATTCAGTCCGCGCACCCTTGTTACCAGTATATCATACATGCTCGTCTGCCTGGGTTCTGGATCGATAAAAATAGTCTGATCGGCAACACCATACTGTGATGGCGAGATGCCGTCACCCTGTTTCCGGGCCAGGGGAGATCTTCCGGCACCAGGGGTCCTGGTCCATTCATCGCCCCGGCGGGTTATCTGCTGGGGAAGGGTATGGATCCCGGGAACATAATCTATGCCGGTTATTTGATCTGAATGAAGCTCAAAATCGGGGGGAGATTTTGAAATCGTTCTGTCGCTTGAGATCCTGATGCTCGTATCATCATAAAACATCAGATCATCAAACAGGAAGATCCCGTCATTGTCGGTCCTTGTTTCAAAAGAATCGTTCTCGCCCCTTATATCGAGCCTGACAGGGAAATTGGGAATGGCCCTTTCTCCCGCAGGATGCATGACCCTCCCTGAAATTGCCAGCGAGGATGAAGCCTGATGCTCAATACCAGGCATTTCTCCTGACAGCAAATCATCCCAGACGAAACGGCGCCATCCGCTGGTTAGCATTATATTGTCGAGCGCCGCCGACAAATCCAGCTCAGGATCGAGGTAGTTGTGAATATCGTGTTTTATGCCGGGCAAATCGGAACTTATCAACATGTAGCTCAGGATATTCCCCCTGGAGCCCGATGCCCCGCCATCGCCCTCGAGCACGGACAGTGAAAAGGCACCTTTTACCGGTTTGCCATCTTTATCGGTGACGGTAAGGGTCAACAGGTAGTAATCACGATTTTCAAATGTCTGCCGGGCTACCTGAGGATAAAACACAAAAGCATCCCGGTGATCGATAAAAACAAGTCGCTCGGACAGAGGCACCAAATCACCGGAGAACAGGGTCAAATGGGCAATTCCGGAAGGAAAACGGTCTCTCGGCAAAGAAATGCCGGCCTCCCCTCCATTCAGCCGGATCCTGGTGGCTGAAATCACCTCTCCCCTGGTATGGGCAACCAAAATGACTTCTTCTTCTGATGTCGGCCGGCCTGAAGAAAAAATATCAATTTTTATATTTTCTTCATCCTGCATTGCCCTCAGGGCGGTTCCTTCGGCAAGGACTTTCGGGAGAGTGTGGTTTTGGGGCTGGTTTCCGCCAAAAGAAACCCTGGCAGTATAATCGGCGCCGGCATCAGGCTTGAATTCAAAGCTGCCGATTCCGCCCTGATCCGATTCAAACACGGCAACAACCTCACTGCCGCCCAGCACCTCGCCTTTAACTTCAATCCCGTTGCCCAGTCCGTCAACAGCCTTAAAGGCCACTTTCACCGGTATGCCCCCGATCATCTCCCCCCCTTCGGGGAAAAAAAATATCTCCCTGGCTTCATGCATGCTCTCCAGCCTGTTGTTGAAGCGCCTGTTGGAACGAATCTCCGACCGGGGGATCATGTTTGCATAACCCTGGTTATGAATGTAAAGATGGCGTGTATAATAAAATTTTTCATCAAAATTCCTCATCCGGTCGGTATAGGCCCTGATCATGTAATTCCCGTCTGAGATATCGTAGGGAAGGACTATATCGCCTTCGGCCCGTCCCTTTTCAGCCAGAAGGATCCTTTTTGCCATCAGTTCGCCATCCCGGCTTACAAGATCAACATAGAGGTTGGTTGCGGAGGTGTCGGGCAGATGGCTCCTGCCGTCCAGAAGATATGCCTGGAACCAGACCGACTCTCCGGCATAGTAATTGTTTTTGTTGACATGAAGATACACCTTCCGGGGATCCAGATGCCGGTTATAATTATTCAGTATGCCGGCGGCTTCCTTTTCCGGGTCTGAAAGCTCCTGTGAATACAGGGGGCTTGTAATCCCTGTATGAAACAGGAGATAAGCCATTGCGAACAATATTTTTTTTATCATAACGGCTGATTTTATAAACACTACCGGGTGAATAATAATCAAAACCTGTTATAACCAACCCCTTCGCTGCTAAAGGACGCCTCGCCGGCGCCCCTGAAATTCTGCGCCGTCATTTTACTTCTGGACGCTGAAGCATGTTGCCGGAAATCTCATATTCAGACAACGTTATAGTTATAACTTCCTTTTGAACTGAATTGTTTTGCAAGAACATTTAACCGCACGAGACAAAAAGGCAAACGGCAGGATATAAACAATTGGTGGTAATTTATAAACAAGATCCCAGGCAGTTTTGTTCTGTTAAATTTTTATAAAGCCAGCAGCACAAACCCTCTTGCCTGTATCCTGTATCACAATATATTACGAGCATTTTAACAAGCCGGAGCCGAGAGACTGCGTCTCCGGATATTATTTATAGTTATATGACCGTTATAACAGGGGATCCCCCTTTGAGAAAATGAATTATTTTCAAAAAAATTTGTTTCCGCTGCAACCCTGATCACAATTTTTGCATCTGTTAAATGAGGCATCAGAATTTATCATCCATGCCGGGAAAAAAACAGCAGTTCCCGGCGGTCATAAATCTTATGGGTCAAAGTAAATTTCAGGATATGAAAAAGTCGTTACTGATACTGTTTTCAATCGCACTGTTAGCCTCCTGCGAAAAAGATTCCTTTTTCCTCTGGGATCACCATAGCATTGGTGAAAGCGACAAAGCTTTTATTTATGCGCCTTCTCCGGTCTTCGATGTCAAGGCACCTTCAAGTGTCAGATTCGGAGAACCGATAATAATACAGATACAGTCTCTGGGGAATTCGGGCTGTGCCGGCTTTTCAAGGTTCGATGAATCATATACCGGCAGCAATACGATAAATATCAGGGTAGAGCAAAAAGAGCCGCGCGAGGATTTCTGCACTTCCGTGCTGACAACCCTGACCAGCATCTATGAATTTGCACCAGACGCCCGGCAGAAATATACTTTTAATTTCTGGAGGGGAGAATTGTATGAAAATGATTTTATCACCGTACAGGTAACTGTCAGGTAAATCAGGAAACTATAAAGATAGCTTGAATTATAAAATTTGATCGACTGAAAATCCGTTAATTGGACTGAAAAAGTTTTACTTTTGTCAGCAGGAAAAACCTGATAAATTGACGGATAGACTTGATAAAATAATAAAAGGCTGCATAGCAGGCGACAGTCATTGCCAGGAAGAATTATACATGCTGCTTTCGCCGGGAATGTATGCATTATGTCTTCAGTATGCAACCGACACCCATGAGGCGAACGATTTTTTGCAGGAGGGTTTTATCAGGGTATTCACCAAAATAAGCAGTTACCGGTGGGAGGGGTCGTTTGAAGGCTGGGTGAGAAAAATAATTGTGAATACGGCCCTTCAGATGATAAGGAAGAAGAAGCAAATGTTTATCCTGAATGAAGAGCTGACCGAAGATGCCTCTTATGAGGTGCCGGCCGTCCAGGGCGAACTGGATAAGGAGGATTTGCTTATGATGATCAGGAGTTTACCGGTTAATCAGCGGATAGTATTCAACCTGTTTGTTATTGAAGGTTATAATCACAATGAAATAGCGAAGTTGACGGGTATGCCTGAAAACACTTCAAAATCGCACCTTCACCGTGCGAGAATGGGACTAAAGGAGATGATAAACCTTCACTGGGAGAGAATGGAGAAAAATGCAAAAAAGAATGTCTGAGGATAACAGGCACATAGATGATCTGTTCAGAAGCGGGCTTACAGGGCAGGAGACTGTCCCTCCTCCTGAACTCTGGAAAAAAATAAATAAACAGCTTGCTTCCAGGAAGAGAAGCAGGATCATCAGCACATTTTTAAGAATTGCGGCCGGAGTGGCTATTTTATTAGGGTTTGGCGGGAGCCTCATATACTACCTCATCCAGGACAGCCCCGGGGATAACTACCTGTCGCCCGAAACGGTGACAATCCCCATGTCAGGACCAGAGAGTGCTCCCGACCACTCCCCTTTTTCAATTCACCTCACGGAGCCGTTATCCGGTTTCCCGGCAGGCGAAACAGATCTTTCCGGAACAATTGCCGGGAATGAACAATCCGCCGCTGTCTCTATGGCAGAGTCGGTGACCAGGGCGGAGCTACGGGCAAAGAAGGTTGCACCCGGCACGGACAACAGCGGCTATCATTATGATATCGCAGGTCAACCCGCTCCTTTAAATGCCGGAAGAGTGCAATCCCTGTCTCAACACCAGAGACCGCGGTCTTTGGTCAGACCGCGGATTCAAGTGGTGCCGGATAGAGAAGAAAGGTTGATTGCCGCTGCCGTAAATGATCATTTAAAGCGGTGGCAGATCGGAATAATGACCGCACCCAACTATTCCTACAGGTCAATTTCCGGGGGACCCGACAAAAACCTGAACAGGGCTGCCTTTAACTCCTCGGAAACCGGACTGGTTTCCATAACTTCAAAAATAGCCGTCAACTATCGTTTAAATGAAAGATTGGCAATACAGTCGGGAATTGAAATTGTCAATATGGGACAGATTACAGGCGGCATATTGTATGACCTTGCCGCCATCAAACGTTATGAATACCTGAATCAAGGCCCGCCCCAGCATGTGCCGGTTTTTCAGAATTCTCTCGGCACGGTAAAGACCGATGAAAATATGATGCTGATCGCCATGGAACATGACCGGAGCTTTGGGGATTTCTGGAACAGATCATCCCGGCTTGCCGATAATTCTTTAAGCCTTGATAACAGGGGAGCCGTGATACAGGAACTTTACTATGTCCAGACGCCTGTTGTTTTGAACTTCAAGCTTGTAAAAGGAAAATCAAATCTTTTTATGAATGCCGGAATGGGGGTGAATTTCCTGGCAGGGAACAAAGTGACATATGAACACGGCGGAAAATTCTCAAACCTGGGCAGAACTCCGGGAATCAGGAATATCTCTGTCAGCGCAATAGCCGGGGCCGGGCTGGAGAGGTTTATTGGCAATAATACCAGCCTGGTTGTCGAACCCCGCCTCTCCCATTTTGTCAC
>SKQJ01000072.1 GCA_007119075.1 Bacteroidales bacterium
CCGGCACCGGATGGCAGTGATCCGGCTGACCGGGTAGCGGATAAATGTGCCAAATTAAGTAATTTTGCCGATACGCAACACAGAAAATTCAGAACCGGATTAAGCTGTCATCTTTCCGGTTGCCATACAATAACATTATAAAAAAGTGCCTGAAATACTAAAGAAGCTCTATCACGACCATCCGAATACCTTAAAGCTCCACGGCATGATCGAAAGCGGCAGCCGTTTCAGATGTCAGCTTAAAGGCCTTGCAGGCTCTTCGGCTGCGATGTTTGCCTCGACTATAATAAATCATTCAGCTTTCGCCAATATAATCATACTCGCCGACAGGGAAGAGGCAGCCTACTTTTATAACGACATGGAAACTTTCTGTCCGGAAAAAGAAATATTTTATTTTCCTTCCTCTTACAAGAGCTCCCTGAAGAACCCGCAAAATGATCCTGCCGGCATGATACAGCGCACTGAAGTTCTTGACAGGCTTGCGGAAAGCACCGGACCAATTACTGTTGTCACCTTTCCGGAAGCACTGGCCGAAAAAGTTTTGCCCGCCAATGAAATAAAGAAGCTGAAGCTTCAGATCAATACCGGTGAATCTATTTCAAGGGATTTCCTGGTGGAAGTTTTAAATGAATACCGGTTCAGGGAAAAGGATTTTGTTTATGAACCGGGTGAATTTGCCATTAGGGGAAGTATAGTTGATGTTTTTTCCTATTCCGGCGACCATCCATACCGCATCGATTTTTTCGGGAATGAGGTGGAATCGATAAGGGTTTTTGATATTGAGACCCAGCTTTCCGAAAAACAGCTGGAATACGTCTCCATTATGCCCGATATCCGTGAAAGCGAACGGGGTGGAGAGGGTAAAACCTGGAAAAAGCCGCTGTTTTCGCTGCTCGACGAACAGACCCTGATCTGGGCAAGTGACTTTGAATTAATTGCATCCCGCATCGGAAATCTTTGCGCTGATGCGTCAGATCCCGTTCATTTCCTGACAGATGCCGGGGAGCTGACAGCAGGAATCAAGCCTTTCCCGCTGCTGGAATTTGGCCGGTCGCTGCCCGGCGATGCAGTGACCCTGGAGTTCCGTACCAGTCCCCAGCCCGCCTTCCGGAAGAACTTCGAATTGCTTGTCGAAAATCTCGCTTCGAACGCGGAAAGCGACTATACTAACTATATTTTCTCGGAGAGCGAAAAGCAATTCGAAAGGTTAAAAGACATATTCGCCGAGATATACGGCTCCGAACTGTTTAATCCTGTGCTGGCCGGATTACATATGGGCTTTACCGATCACGATCTCCGGGTTTCCTGCTATACCGATCACCAGATCTTTGAGAGATTTCACAAGTTCAGGCTGCGGGAAGGCTTCAAAAAAAAGGAGTCCATAACCATTAAAACCCTGCATGATCTTAAACCGGGCGATTATGTCGTCCATATCGATCATGGCATCGGGATTTTCGGGGGACTTGAAAAGATCAATGTTCACGGCAGGATCCAGGAGGCTGCCAAGCTTGTATACCGGGATGGGGATACGCTGTATGTAAGCATCCATTCCCTGCATCGCATCTCAAAATACAAAGGCAAGGAGGGGCTTCCGCCCAGGATATACAAACTGGGTACCGGCGCCTGGCAGAAAATCAAGGAAAAAACAAAGAACAAGGTAAAGGATATCGCCAGGGAACTGATAGCATTGTATGCAAAAAGAAAACACGAACAGGGGTTCCGTTTTTCGCCCGATTCCTACCTGCAGAGGGAACTTGAAGCATCGTTTATATATGAAGATACTCCCGATCAGCTTAAGGCGACGGGAATGGTAAAGGAGCAGATGGAATCGCCGGTTCCTATGGACATTCTTGTATGCGGGGATGTTGGCTTCGGCAAAACAGAAATCGCAATAAGGGCCGCCTTCAAGGCGGTGACCGATAACAAACAGGTAGCAGTGCTGGTTCCCACCACTATACTGGCATTACAGCATTTCAATACCTTCAGCGACCGGCTCAGGGATTTTCCCTGCAAAGTCGATCATATCAGCAGGCTGCGTTCCGCCGCCAGGCAAAAGGAAATTCTCGGGTCGCTTGCGGCAGGGGAGATCGACATAATCATCGGGACTCACCGTATCATAGGCAAGGACGTAAGGTTCAGGGATATGGGACTGCTGATTATAGATGAGGAACAGAAGTTCGGTGTCAGCGTGAAGGAAAAATTAAAAAAACTAAGGCTCAATGTAGACACCCTCACCCTGACGGCGACCCCTATTCCCAGGACGCTGCAGTTTTCGCTCATGGGTGCCAGGGACCTTGCAGTGATCAATACTCCCCCTCCGAACCGCCATCCCATCATAACCGAGCTCCACCAGTTCGATACCGATGTAATACGGGATGCCGTCAATTACGAAATTCAACGCGGGGGACAGATTTTCCTGATCCATAACAGGGTTCAGAATATTTCGGAAATAGAAGATCTGGTGCATAAGCTTTGCCCCGGGGTCAGGACAGCCGTTGCCCATGGCCAGATGGAAGCCAGCAGGCTTGAAAAAATAATGCTTGGGTTTATATCGGGCGAGTTCGATGTGCTTGTTGCAACCACTATAATTGAATCGGGCCTGGATATACCAAATGCAAATACAATAATAATAAATAACGCGCACCATTTCGGTCTGAGCGATCTTCACCAGCTCAGGGGAAGGGTAGGCAGGTCCAATAAAAAAGCCTTTTGTTATCTGCTCGCTCCGCCACCCCAGTCCCTTACCAGGGAAGCGCGCCAGAGACTGAAAGCCATCGAGGAATTCTCAGATCTGGGAAGCGGTTTCAATATCGCCATGCAGGACCTCGATATCAGGGGAGCGGGAAACCTCCTTGGCAGGGAGCAAAGCGGCTTTATCGCCGATATAGGGTTCGACACCTACCACAGGATACTTGATGAAGCCGTACAGGAACTAAGGGAAACCGAGTTCAGGGACGTATTCAGGGACCAGGACTCCGGCAAATTGCCAGGCCACTCCTTCTTAAATGATTGCCAGGTGGATACCGATTTGGAATTGCTGTTCCCGGAAGACTATGTTCCCGGAAACGCCGAACGGATACGTCTGTACAGAACGCTTGACAATACTACCGACGAGGAATCACTGCTCAAATTCAGGGCCGGTCTGACCGACCGGTTCGGTCAGCCGCCCGCGCAGACAGAAGAGCTGATGAATGTCGTGAGACTGCGAAGACTTGCAATCAGGCTCGGATTTGAAAAGATAGTCCTCAGAAAAGCAAAAATGCTGTTATATTTTATATCCGATCAGCAGTCGCCCTATTACCGGTCACCGGTATTTCCCTCCATTCTCAATGCCGTGCAGCAGAAAAAAAACATGAAAGTCAGGGAGGACAGGAAAAAACTGATCCTGAGCACACAAAATGTCGCATCGGTAAAAGCCGCTCTTAAAATCCTGGAGGAGTTCACTGACGGGACCGTATCGGCCGGTACCTGAAAACGCCGGTATCCGGCTGATCATATTAACCGGGATGCAGCCTAACGAAAAGTATACCTGATGGAAAGGGCCAGGCCGTCTCCCCACCAGCTGGTCCTGCCGACGAGATTAAAGGCCGGCTTCCAGTCAAGCGACGCAGAAAACGGAATTTCATCGAAAGTATATTCAACTCCGAGTATCAGATCAAGCCCGAAAACAGAAACTGTTTCGTCGGCAAACCTTCCGGTGCCGTCTCTCCAGAATCCCACATGCGCTCCGCCCCCGACGAACCATTCAAGGTTGGCCACGTCCGGAAACTCACGCTGGTACTCATACAATCCGGTTATAATAAACCCGTTCCACCTTGTGGCAAGGATTCCCTCGATCGCCCTGCCTTCCTGCATGAAATGCTTAACCGTTAATCCGTTGAAAAAGCCGACCCGGGCACCTACACCGGTATTGTATAATTGCCCGAAGGCGGATAATCCGCTTCCCGCTGATAACAGCAGGACGAATAAAACAAAAACAAAAATCTTCTTCATAATAACGAATATTTAAAAATTTGAAAATTTCTCAACATATATTTGACGGAGATCAAAATTACAAAAAAAATCAGCCATTTTTGAATAAATTTGATAAACGAGAACATATACAGCACCAGAATTATGAACCTGTGCATTGATATCGGCAATACATTTATAAAGTCAGCTGTTTTTTCAGAAAATGAAATCGTTGCAAGGAATCAGTGGACCGCCGCAAGCAAAGACCTGGCTCACAAACTTATATCCGATTCATCGCAAATAAGACATGTCATATTATGTTCGGTCCGTGACGACGACAACGTGCTTGCCGGGATGCTCCGAAAATATTTCCCCCGCCTTGTCGTTCTTGATGAAAACACTCCCGTCCCTTTCAGAAACCGCTACGAAACAGCAAATACGCTGGGCAAAGACCGCCTGGCAGCGGTTGCCGGGGCCAACAATATTTATCCCGGCAGGAACGTTTTGGTTATTGATGCGGGAACGGCCATCACCTATGATGTCATTGATGAGCATGATTGTTACCTGGGCGGCAATATTTCTCCCGGCCTTGACATGCGGCTGAAAGCATTGCATAATTATACGGAGAGGCTGCCGCTGGTGAAACCCAGGCTCAAAGTGCCGTTCCTTGCCAATAATACGGAAGAAGCAATTGCATCAGGCGTTCAGAACGGAATAATATTTGAGATGGACTCATATATCAGCCGGCTGGGTGAACAGTTCAGTGAGCTGGCAGCAATAATTACGGGAGGCGATGCCGGTTTCTTTGATAAAAAACTAAAAAACACCATCTTTGCACATCCGGATTTAATTTTAACGGGCTTAAACAGAATACTGACATACAATGTTGAAAACAGGTAAATTTCTTATTCCTATATTCCTGGGCTGCTTCCTATTAGCAGATATCCAGGCACAAAACAATACTTATTCCCCCTATTCGAGATTCGGTATCGGCGATATTTCAAGGAATGTTCTGGCCAGAAACCAGGCAATGGGAGGAATAAGCATTGGATTGCGGGACCCTAATCATATCAATTACATGAACCCCGCTGCCGGGTCGGCCCAGGATTCCATGTCATTTATATTCTCGACCGGAATAACGGGAAATGCATTGAATCTGGCAAGCAACGAAGGCAGCCACAACGTGAGCAACATCACCCTGAGCCATCTGGCGCTGGCTTTTCCTGTGAACCGTTGGTGGAGGGCTGGTTTCGGGCTTGTTCCCTACAGTCAGATGGGATATAATATAGTTGATGTCGAGCTGGCCCAGGGCGCCGAGCACTTTTATGAAGGCACAGGAGGGATTAACCAGTTTTATTTTGGAAATTCGGTCAGACTGGGCCCCTATTTCTCTGCCGGGGCAAATGTCTCCTATCTTTTCGGATCCCTCACGCGGACCAATACCCTTACATTCACTGCCGGGGATAATAAATTTCCCGTAAACAGCAGGACCAGGGATATTGTAGGCGATTTCCATTTCAGGTACGGGCTCCAGCATCACAACCGTATAGGAAACAGGTACTCCTATACCCTGGGGGTTATTTTTGAAAATAAATCCAGCCTGAGCGCCGACCACGAAAAACTTGTCATCAGGGAATTTTCAACAGGCACCGGCCAGGTAAGAGATACGATCCAGCATGTGACCGGCACCAGGGACCATCTGGAATTGCCTGCAAATATTGGTTTTGGCGCCTCTTTTTCAAGAGACAACCGCTTCATGATCGGGGCGGATTATTCGGTTCAGCAATGGGCTGAGACAGCCTTTCTTACCCATCAGGAAGAATCACTTGTAAACAGCTCAGCCCTGAATATCGGCGTTCAGTATATTCCCGATCATACGGATTTCAGGAATTATTTAAAAAGGATCCATTACCGGGTGGGATTCCATCACACCAATTCATATCTTGAGCTCAGAGGACACCAGCTGACGGACCAGGGCATAACCCTCGGGTTCGGCCTGCCCTACCGGAATACCAACACAACATTTAATTTTTCTGTTAACCTGGGCCGGAGAGGAACAACCGATCTTAACCTTATCCGTGAGAACTACGTAGTATTTAATTTCAGCCTTTCGCTTTATGATTACTGGTTCTTCCAGCGACGGTTCGATTAACCGGCTGACCGCAACGGGCGGCCCCGGCCGGAACCAGGTTGATCTCCAAACAAGAGCCCTAACTGATGCAAGAGCTTCCCGACGATGATGATTTTTTGCCCAAATAGAAAAACCCGCTCTGAAACAGTCCGCAGACTGTCGGGGTTTCTTGCTGCAATGCTGGTAATGCTGCTTCATGTCTCCTGTGAAAATGATATAGAGATAATCCAGTCGTTTGCAGGAGACTCGCTTTTGCCCAGACAGTCGATGATAAATGCCGAAATCGATTATACGGATTCTGCCAGGCTGCAGATGAGGATCTCCGCACCCGAAATCCATTATTACGATAACGCAGGCGAAAAATACACCGAATTCCCCTACGGTATGCTTGCCCTCTTTTTTGACAGGAATGAAAATGTGGAATCGCAGCTAAGCAGCAGATACGCAATTTATTATATGGACAAAGATCTGTGGGAGGCCAAGGACAGCGTTGTGGTGATCAACAGTGAAGGGGAAATTCTCAATACCGAACAGCTGTTCTGGGATGAAAGGAATGAATTGATCTATTCGCACAGTTTCGTAAAGGTAACCCGGCCCGACGAAGTCATAACCGGGGTAGGCTTTGAAGCGGACCAGACATTTACCACCTGGAAAATAAAACGGATACAGGGAACCATCTACCTGCGTGACGAAGAACAGGCCGCCGAACCGCAGCCTGATGTGCAATGACAGGTCCGGCAGCAGGATGCTTTCCGCCGGAAGGCTGATGGAGATCAACAGGTTGCTGAACCCACCCGGCATGTTCCGGCTCCAACAAAATCATTAACCTATGAACAGGAATATTCTCCGGATGCTCGAGTTGGTATGGCTTGCCATTGCCTTGCTCAGTCTTCTGGCCGGCATCTACAACTGGCACATGTTCGGGTTTGGCGAAAGCTCCATGCTCTTTGTTATTGCAATTTTAGCCATTATGATGTATTTTTACAGGAGGCATCTCAGAATCAAAAATCAACATAAATAACAACATGGGGGCTCTTGCCATCATTCTTGTCAGCCTGCTCCTTTCTGCCTTTTTCTCGGGAATGGAAATTGCATTCATTTCCTCAAACAAGCTGCGGCTCGAGATGGAAAAAAAGCAGGAAACGTTTGCCTCAAGGTTTACCGCCATTTTTACAGGGAATCCCGGACAGTATATTGCCACCATGCTGGTTGGCAACAATATTGCACTGGTGGTGTAAGGCATTACCATGGCCATGGTGCTCGAGCCCCAGATCAGGATATTCATGGATTCTGAGCTTTCGGTTTTCATTGTGCAGACCATTATTGCGACAATCCTCATACTCATTACAGCCGAATTTATACCCAAAGCAATATTCAAGCTTAAACCGAATCTTATTCTGAACGCGCTCTCTCTGCCGGTCATGGTCTTTTATGTGCTTCTTTACCCGGTGAGCAAAAGTGTTATAGGGATCGGTAATTTCCTTATGAAGCACGTTTTAAGGGCCGATATACCCGCAGACAATACCAGAAATGTCTTCGGAAAAGTTGACCTGGATCACTTTGTAAAAGAAAGCCAAAGCGAATTCAGGGAACAGGATAATATGAAAAACGACATAAAGATATTTCAGAATGCGCTGGACTTTTCTACCGTAAAGGTGAGGGAATGCATGATACCCAGACCGGAAATAAGCGCTTTCGAAATAGATACCCCGATGGAAGAAATAAAGCAAGCTTTCATCGAAACGGGTTACGCCAGGATACTGGTCTTCAAGAATTCAGTCGACAATATAATAGGCTATATCAACTCAAAGGATTTCTTCAAGAATCCTAAATCCATCAGGTCAATGCTCAACAGGATCATCATAGTGCCTGAAACTCTGGTAGCCCACAAGCTCCTCAGCCTGTTCATAAAGGAAAAGAAAAGCGTTGCAGTGGTAGTTGATGAATTCGGCGGTACAGCCGGCATGGTAACTATTGAGGATATTATGGAAGAAATATTCGGGGAAATCGAGGACGAACACGATACAACCGACCTGGAGGAGAAACAGCTGTCGGAAAACGAATTTATTTTCTCCGGCAGGCATGAGATCGACTACCTCAATGACAAATATAACCTGGGCATTCCAAAGGAGGATGATTATGAGACCCTGGCAGGGTTCATCATTTATCATCATGAAAGCATTCCCAATGTGAACCAGAAAGTAACTGTCGGTTCATTCACTTTTGAGATCCTCAAGATGACCCAGACCAGGATCGAGCTGGTCAATATGAAAATTGCCGGGGATGAATAAGGCATGGCGGGCAAACCGGAAAAATTTCGTTTTTTTGAGCCGGGCCTGTCCGGTTATCGCGTAAGGCGCGCCTGGTATTCCTGTAAATTAATCTTAAAATATTATTTGCAAAACTAATTAAATAGTTGTATATTTATATTCAGCTGCGTTGCGTTATTGAAATAGTACGGAAAGAGACGCGGAATAACAACATGGTTATTTGGCACATCTTTTGCTGAATCCAGGTTAAGAGGTATGCCAGGAGTGGACAGAATAAATTTAAATAAAACCGGAAGCCCTGATTTTTCACGATAGTTTTTATATTTGTCGGGATTTACGGAAATTTAACCAATAATAAGAAAAGGATAACGTTAATGTACGGATATTTCAAACACTAAGTTTCAAATGCGGTAGATACATCATACCAAATAATTAAAAAAATGCAAATGAAGAGTTTAATAATAAAAGGAGCAATCGCCTTATTTATTATCGGGTTTTTCCAGGCCGATGTTCTGGGGCAAACCGGAAGGTTTGGAGCAACTCCGGAAGACAGTATCAGGGCTCTCAGAAACCTTGCAATGTTCTCCGACAGCTATAACAGGGAGGATTACCAAGCGGCGCTGCCTTACTGGAGGGTATTGTTTGAAGAGTTTCCGCGGTCAACGGCCAATATATATATACGGGGAGACCGGATGATGAGGCATTTCATCGAAAACGCCGATTCAGAGGAGGAAAGAGCGGCTTACCTGGATACCGCAATGATGATGTTCGACCAGCGTATCGAGCATTTCGGCGACAGGGCAATCAATCTTGCCAGGAAAGGAGTTTTCTATTTTCAGTACAACAACAGGGTGGACGAAGCCGGTCCGGGGTACGAAGCTCTGGCAGAGGCTATCAGGCTCTCGGAAAACAATCCTTCCGCCACTATGATCCCCCAGGCAATCCTTACCTACATGAACGTGACCGTTGGCAAATTCAGGGCCGGGCTGGTCGATAACGAATATGTTGTTGAGAAATATGCCTATCTTAGCGGGATACTGGAAGACGCCCTGCAACGTTCGCATGATGACCAGCTTGCCACTATTGACGGCCATGTTGAATCCCTCTTTACCGATAGCGGGGCGGCCGACTGTGACGCTCTGATAAGGATATTCGGCGAAAGGGTTGAAGAATCACCAGAAGACCCGGAATTGCTGCAAAGCGTTCACGACCTGCTTTCAGGCGCGGGATGTACCGGCTCCGAGCTTTACCTGACCATTACCGAAAATATCCACAGCCTGGATCCTTCCGCCCAGTCGGCAATCAATCTTTCGGCAATGCACAGGTCGCTCAACAATGATGAGCAGGTTGTCAGGTATCTCAGGGAAGCTATAGAGCTTCAGGACAACCCCGAGGAACGCGGCGCCTATTATCTGGAACTTGCCCTTATTACAGCAAGAACCGAAAACGACAAGCAGCAATCACGCCAGTATGCACTTCAGGCTCTCGAGGATGATCCCAGCCTGGGACAGGCCCACCTTCATATAGGAAGCCTTTATGCATCGGAGCAAAACTGCTTTACCGGCGACGAGGATGAAGCATTCAAGAAAAGAACAATTTACTGGGTGGCTGTGGACAGATTTATCCAGGCCAGGCAGGCCGACCCCGGACTGACCGCCCAGGCAAACCGGCTGATTGAAACATATTCCGTTTATTTTCCCGATACCGAAAGCATATTTTTCCATGGTTACACCGAGGGAGACAGCTACCGCGTCGGCTGCTGGATAAACGAAACAACCCGGATAAGGGCAAGGAGACAATAACCTTTAAAAGGGGCTGACATCAATACAGCCCCTTTTTAATCACTAAAAGTTGCGGGAAATAGATTTTCCCGCAATTTATTATATGTATAAAAATAATATCTTTGCAATTCAGATAACAGGAACCTACTAATATTATATTGTTTACATGGCTACACTGGAAAAATTAAGAAACCGTGCCGGAGCTCTGGTGGCGATAGTTATAGGACTGGCCTTGTTTGCCTTTATCCTCGGCGACATCCTGGGATCGGGGCCTTCGCTTTTTACAGATTCACAGTTTGAAATTGCGGAAATTGCAGGCAAATCGGTTTCCTACCAGAGCTTCCAGCAGAGAGTAGAAGAGCTTACGGAAATCTATATGCTCAACACGGGGGCTACCGCGCTTGATTCAGAGACCAATGAAATGTTGAGGGAGCAGGCATGGCATCAGCTCCTTCGTGAAATAATACTGGAAAGGGAATATGACAGGCTCGGCATTGACGTCAGTCCCGAAGAGATGTTCGACATGGTACAGGGTGCGAATGTTCACCCCTATGTGCGCCAGCTGTTCACCGATCCCGCAACGGGGGCATTCAGCCAGCAGGCAGTAATGCAGTTCCTCCGGTCAATGAGGGAAGAACCCACCGGACAGCAGAGGGCATACTGGCTGTATGTTGAAAACGAGATCGCCCAGGAAAGAAAAAATGTGAAATACAACAACCTTCTGAGCAAGGGCCTGTTTGTTACAGGGCTCGAAGCCAGGCAGGCATGGGAGGAAAACAACAAAAGCGTGGATTTTGATTTTATCGTGCAGAGATTCACTACAATACATGACAGCCTGGTTGATGTCTCATCATCCGACATAAGACGCTACTACCGTCAAAACAGGCAGGATTTCAGGCAAACCGCATCAAGGGATATTGAATTTATCACCTTCGACATATCCCCTTCCGAACAGGATGATCAGATGGCCCGGGAGTGGATTGAAAACATGGAAGATGAATTCAGTGAGATCGAGGAATACAGGCAGTTTATAAACCTTAATTCTGATGTTCCTTATGACGCCCGGAATTACAGCCAGGATGAGCTTCCCGAAAGCATTGCCGAATTTATGTTCAATGCGCAGCCCGGCGATATTTACGGGCCATATTTTGAAGACAATTCCTACAGATTGTCGAAACTGGTGGCAATCAATTCTGTTCCCGATTCGGTCAGGGCAAGGCATATACTGATCCAGCCCGGAGAGCAGCTTGATTATCAGCAGGCGGAAAGCCGGGCCGACAGCCTTCTGAACCTGCTTCGCAGGGGAGAAGATTTCCAGCAGCTTGCTATCCGGTATTCTGATGACACGGGTTCACGGTTTGAAGGAGGAAATCTGGGCTGGTTCACCGCCGACATGATGGTGCCGGAGTTTAGCAACCCCGTATTTGAAGCCAGCAGGGGAGAAGTGATCAGGGTCGAAACCCAGTTCGGGATCCATCTTGTGGAAGTAACCGGGCGGTCACGCGAAGTCAAGAAAGTGCAGGTGGCAACACTGGCACGTGAAGTCACACCCAGCTCAAGGACTTACCAGCAGATCTATACGAGGGTAAGCCGGTTTGCCGGAGAAAACGATACATATGAAAAATTCACCAGTGCGGCCGCCGAGGAGGGCATTCCCGTGAGAATGGCGAACAATCTGGAGATCAATGACAGAACTATTCCCGGACTGGCTGCAGGAAGGGAAGTGGTAAGATGGGCATTTGAAGCCCGGAGAAATTCGATTTCCCCCGTGTTTGAAATCGAGGACAGGTTCGTAATTGCCGCACTCACCGGAGTGAGGAGCGAAGGATACAGGCCTCTTGACGAGGTTTCAAATGAAATCGAATCGATCCTCATAAGGCAGAGGAAAGGCGAAATGATCGCCGGGCGCCTCGAGGAAATGCTGCGGGAAAACGACGACCTGGCTTCCGTTGCAGACCAGCTGGGCACCGGCCTGGAACAGGCAGAAAATATCAGGTTCTCCTCGATATCGGTACCGGGCGCAGGAGTCGAACCGAGGCTTATTGCCACAGCTCTCGGCACCGGGGAAAACCGGATATCACCTCCGGTGATAGGAGAAAACGGCGTATACCTGGTGGAAGTTACCTCGGTCAGCGTCCCGGAAGAAATCGACCTTGACAGTGAAAGAAGGAGGATGGTTACCGGGAAGAGGGCCAGGGTAAATTTCGAAGCGTTTGAGGCACTCAGGGAAGAAGCCAATGTTAAAGATAACCGGCATCAGTTCTTTTAGAAATAATTATGACAATCAATCGCGGTTAAAACGTACGTTTTAACCGCTTTTTTTTTATTTTGGCATTCGTTTTCCCAATACCGCCAAAATCTCCTGGATATGGAAAGATTTCCCTATGCCGACCCCCTCATAGACATGGCCCTTGATGAAGATCTCCGGGATTCAGGGGATGTAACCTCAGGGGCAATTTTCGGCGATGAAACCGGTGTCTTCATGCTCTTTTCAAAAGACACCGGGATTCTTTGCGGTGCGGAGATTTTTGAAAGAGTAATGACCCGTGTCGATCCCGGCACTGTCATTAAATGGAATTTCAGCGACGGGGACGCCATTAAGAAAGGCGATATGGTGGCCGAAGTCGCCGGAAAGGTCATTTCCGTCCTTAAAGCCGAACGCACCGCCCTGAATTTCCTGTCCATACTGTCGGCCGTATCGACCAGGACGGCACTATTCACGAAAGAGACAGAGGGAAGGCTGATAATTCTCGATACAAGGAAAACAATTCCCGGCATGAGGCATCTTCAGAAATACGCGGTACTATGCGGAGGAGGCAGAAATCACAGGATGGGGCTTCATGATATGGCAATGATCAAGGACAACCATATTGATGCCGCCGGAGGCATAACCGGGGCGGTCAGCAAAGTACGGTCCAGGTGGGGAAACAAATATAAAATCGAGGTTGAAACAAGGAACCTGAGCGAGGTCAGGGAAGCAATGGCCTGCGGGGCCGACCGGATAATGCTCGACAACATGAACGAAAAAGAGATTGCCGCTGCGGTTAAATTAATAAATGGTGTTTGTGAAACAGAAGCATCGGGCAACATGACCCTGGACAGGATAAGAAAAGTCGCGTCTACCGGGGTTGATTATGTATCGGCGGGAGAACTTACAAATTCAATAAAAGCATTTGATTTCAGCTTAAAAACAAAATATACCCCCAAATGAGACATTATTACGATGCAGTCGTTGTAGGTTCAGGACTGGCGGGATTAACCGCTGCCATAAATCTTAAGAAATCAGGTCTGAATGTTGTTGTAATGACAAAGGAGTCCAAAATCAGCGAAACCAACACATTTTACGCCCAGGGCGGCATCATAGCCTCAAAGGATGATGATTCGGCCGATCTGCTCAGGAATGACCTTCTCAGGGCCGGTTCAGGGCACAATAACCTGATAGCGGTCGATTTCTTTGTGAAGCACGGTCCGCCCCTTGTATTTGATTTTCTGGTTGATGAGGTGGGGATCCAGTTCAGCCGGTCGGAAGAAGGCCTGATCGATTATACTGAAGAAGCAGCTCACAGCAGCAGAAGAATAGTTCATTACGAGGACCATACGGGCGATAAAATTGAGGATTCTCTTATAACATATGCCGGGAAAGTCGGAGTTGAATTCCTGTCCGGTTTCACTGCCATTGACCTGATAACTAACAATCATCATTCCCGTGATCCACAGGAGATATACCGGGAAAGGGAGGTAATGGGAGTATACGCCCTTAACAACAGACTTGGCGTGATCGAGGCTTTTTTTTCGGACAACGTAGTGCTGGCAACCGGTGGGACGGGAAATCTCTATTATCACAGCACTAACCCGGTTTCAGCAACAGGCGACGGAATAAGCATGGCGCACCGCAGCGGGGCCGACATCATAAACGCAGAGTTTGTCCAGTTTCATCCAACCTCCCTTTATCACAGGGATATCAAAAGGTTCCTTATTTCCGAATCACTGCGCGGCGAGGGGGCGAGGCTGACTGACCACCAGGGGAACAATTTCATGAGCGAATATTCCGAGCTGGGCGACCTGGCCCCGAGAGACGTGGTATCCAGGGCCGTTTATGAACGCATAAACAGGTCTGGCAAGGAATATATGCTGCTCGATATTGCCAGCCACTATAAAGGAAGCGAGCCTCTCGAAAAGAGATTCTCCAAGATATACGAAACCTGTAAAAAAGGGGGGATCGATATCACAAAGGAACCAATTCCCATTACCCCGGCGGCCCATTATTTTTGCGGGGGAATAAAAACCGATACAACCGGCAAAACCTCCCTGAAAAATCTTTATGCCGTCGGTGAAGTCTCCTGCACAGGACTCCACGGGGCAAACAGGCTTGCTTCCGCCTCGCTTCTTGAAGGGCTGCTTTGGGGCAAAGCCACTGCAGAGGATATTGCACTGAACTCCCGTGCTATAAAAAGACAGCGTTTTGATTCTGTTCCGGACTGGGAAAAGCCGGCCAGTGCCGAGTCATTCGATCCCCTTCTGATTGATCAGGATATGAAGGCAATCCAGCTGACGATGTGGAATTATGCCGGGATTATCCGTACCTCAAAAGGATTGGCGCGGGCACAGGCCGATCTTGATTATTACGCCCACCGGATATTGAAATTCTACAAAAGTGCCGAAATAAACAAGGAAATAATTGAGCTCAGGAATGCCGTGGTGAGTTCCCAGCTGATTGTGGCCGCCGCACTGAAAAACAGCAGATCGGTAGGCTGCCATTATATCCTGAAAAATTCCGGGGCATAACGGGCCCACCACAGAAGCGTAACAGGGAAATCCTCGCTAACAACCGGGCCATCCCTGGTGAGGCCCGCCAGGTAATTCCCTGCGGACCTGGCAACGCAACCGGGTCAGCCGGCTTTGACCCAACCGACAGGCAACCCTGTCAGTCCACGTTATCATGCAGATAACCATTGTCTGCCCTGAAACGGGGGCCCTTTTCATCTTCATCGGAAAGTGTGTAACGGCTCACGGGATTATCGGAAGATTTTTTGGAAAGGTTTATGTTTATTTTTTTCCGTTCAAAAGCCGGCTGACGCTCCAATTCTTCGATTTCCTCTCTTTCGTTCGCGGCCAGGTAATTTTTTTCCTTTAGCCGGACGCCAGCCTCCTTCAGCTTTTCAGCCCGTTCGGAAGCCCGTTGATCTGTCAGCCCGTTTTTCCCGCTAGATTCCTGTTCATCATCCAGCAGGAAATTATCACTTGCCGCATAAATGTCGAATTCAATTTTCCTCTGGTTTTCGTCATAATTATAGCGGTCCTTCTGGCCCGGCTTTCGGTCTTTCACTGTGAACCCGCCCCTTACGGAGCCGGTTTCCGAAGTGGGAAAGTCATCGAGCGGAAGCTTTTCGACATCCTTGCGGCGCACGTAGAGCTCGGGAATCGAATTGAATTCAAATCCTGTGGCAATTATGGTAACCGATATTTTTTTGCCGAGCGATTCTTCAATGCATGTGCCCCAGATAATATTTGTGCTTGCCGCCGTTTCGGCGGTTACGAAATCGGTAATCACCCCGACCTCGTCCATGCTTACTTCATCGGTTCCGGATGTTATGTTAAGCAGTATATTCCGGGCTCCCCTGATATCATTGTTGTTCAGCAACGGGGAGGATATTGCCGTCTGTATGGCTTTCAGGGCGCGCCCTTCCCCTTCGGCACTGCCTGATCCGAGTATGGCTACTCCGCTGTTGGACATGACCGTGTGCACATCGGCGAAATCAACATTCACGTGGCCGTGGACGGTTATTATTTCGGCAATCCCCTTTGCAGCTCCGGTCAGCACATTGTCAGCCCTTGAGAAGGCTTCGCTGATTTTCAGATCGCCGAATATTTCACGGAGCTTTTCATTGTTTATTACAAGGAGAGAATCCACATGTTCCCTGAGTTCGTTAATGCCGTCGATAGCCTGATTTATGCGGACCTTTCCCTCGAACTTGAAGGGAATTGTGACTATGGCAACCGTCAGCAGACCCATTTCCCTGCAAGCCTTTGCAATTACCGGCGCGGCACCGGTCCCGGTCCCCCCTCCCATTCCGGCCGTTATAAAAACCATTTTGGTGTTTCCGGAAAGCGCTTCGGCGACATCATCAAGGTTTTCAATTGCAGCCTGTTTGCCGACCTCCGGTTTATTGCCGGCGCCACGGCCCTCGGTAAGAGATTCCCCAAGCTGTATCCTGATCGGAACCTCGCTGTTTGCGAGTGCCTGGGCATCGGTGTTGCAGATCACAAAGTTCACGTCTTTAATGCCCGAGAAATACATGTTATTAACGGCATTGCTGCCTCCTCCGCCCACGCCGATCACTTTTATGATTGAGGACCGCTCTACGGGAAGGTCGAAATTCATTAAATCGTTATTATTCTTCATAGTATTCTGGTTTTTAAAATCAGTATGCTGCTGACCGGAGAACTATATTTTCGGTTCGCCGGACCGGATCAAACCGGATAAAAAAGGTTTACATGCTGGTATCATCTTCCTCAAAGATCTTCGTTATATGTTTTTTCAGGTTATCGAATATATTTTTTGAAGTAAGGTGTTTCTTCTCTTCAGGCACCGGGTCGGCTTCGTTTTCGATTTTTTCAACCGGGGGCTCAATGTAATCCCTGCCGTCTTTATCGTTCTGCTCAAAACCTTTCAGGATCAGTCCTACGGCAGTCGAGAACATCGGGTGATTGACCTCGTCATCCGGATCGCCGGCAAGGTGTTCGTTGGGCAGCCCGATCCGCACGTCATGGCCCGTGCGGAATTTTACCAGCTGTGACAGATGATTAAGCAGGGCCCCACCCCCGGTAAGCACTATTCCCGCACTCAGCTGATCGGAAAAACCGGAGTTTTCTATTTCAAAGGAAGCGGCATCAATAATTTCTTCCATCCTGCTCTGGATTATATAGGCAAGATTCCTGAAAGAAATCTCCTTCGGCTCCCTGCCGCTGATGCCCGGGATCGTGACGACCTTGTCATCCGGGGCTATCGCACCGAGTGCCGAACCGAACTGGATCTTAAGCAATTCCGCCTGGCGCATCAGTATTGAGCATCCCTGTTTTATGTCTTCGGTTACCACGTTTCCGCCGAAAGGTATGACTGCAGTATGCCTGATGATCCCGTCATAGTAAACGGCAAGGTCTGTGGTCCCTCCGCCGATATCGATCAGCGCCACTCCAGCTTCCTTTTCATCCTCCGTCACAACGGCTTCTGCAGAAGCAATGGGCTCCAGCACGAGATCGCGGACTATCAGCCCTACCCTGCTAATACACTTTTCGATATTTTTCGCCGAAGATACCTGCCCTATCACTATGTTGAAATTCGCCTCCAGCCTTTTTCCGGGCATTCCCACAGGGTTCTTGATATTGTGCTCATTATCGACAATGAAATTCTGGGGAAGCACATGAATTATCTCTTCGCCGACATCAACCGGTATCTTGTACATGTCATCCGTAAGTTCCTGGATATCCGCCCTGGTTATTTCCTCATCGGAGTCCCTGTTGATATATCCGCGGTTTCTTATGCTCTTGACATGCTGGCCGGCAATGCCGACAAAAACTTCCGACAGGGGTTTGCCTGTCTTTTCAGTAACCTCGTCGACGGTTTTCTGGATGGCATTGACAGTATCTTCGAAATTCAGCACTGTTCCGCGCTTGACCCCCCGGGATTCGGCCTTGCTCATTGCGAGGATGCTGATCTTGTTTTTCTCGTTCCTTGTTGCGACAATCGTCACAATCTTGGTGGTCCCGATGTCAATGGCTGCTACTATATTATTTTCCATAATCGTTATATATTATCTTTTTGTGCACACTACCTGATTTTCAAATTTAAGATTTATTGCCTCGTATTTATTCCAGCCGGAATCGTTCAGACCGTAACGGTACAGAGCCTCAAGCTTGCTGAATTTTGTCCCGGCGTTTCCGGCATCCCCGAAATAGATTACATGGGCCCCCACCCTTGGTATCAGCTCAAATTCATATTTTGAGTTGACGTAAATCTGCGTTATCTGGGCACTCCACAGGTCTGAGCTCTCTATAAAGGAGGCAAGCCCGAACAGATCAAAAATCACCCTGTCCCTTCTGCTTTCGGGAACATCCTCTTCAGACAGGGAAATATTGCCTTCGACTATAAACGGCTCTGAAATGTAACCATTTGCTACCGGGACCCTGCTGGTGAATTTTTCGGAAACAGGCAGGATAATCCCCTCACTGTCTATATAATAGCTTTTCCCGGTGCGGTTTATGACCCTTAATACCGGTTTGCGCTGCAATATGTCGGCGTGCAGCATTCCGTTAGCCGTCCTGTACACCCTGGCATTGCCGATAAAAGATTCACGTGCGAGACGTTCCTCAAGCCGGCGGGTATTGATGGTCTGCTGGGGATAACCAAGCAGCCGGTCGCTGTCCTCAAGCAACATATCAGTCACATCCCCCGCAGTAACGAACCGGTTGGTCAGGCTGTCGATTATGTTCACCCTGATGTCCATGTAAACCATCTGATCATATTTGTCCGACACAAATCCGAGCGCAAAAACCAGGTAGGCCGAAATCGCAAGCCAGATAATCATAATTTTAAGCTTTCTCATTGCCGCCGCATTTGTTTAACAATAAATTCCTGACCGGTTCCACCATAGCATCAATATTTCCGGCACCCATCATGACGACTACATCGGTCTGTCTTTCCGACAGAACCCCGGCAAGCTCTTCCCTGCCGCACATTATTTTACGTTCGGTGGCGACTCTGTCAAATATCAGGCGGGATGAAACTCCGGGAACAGGGAGTTCGCGCGCCGGATAAATATCAAGCAGTATAAGCTGATCGAGCGCCTCGAGACTTTCGGCAAACCCATTGGCAAAATCGCGTGTGCGGCTATAAAGGTGCGGCTGGAATATCCCGGTGATTTCCCTTCCGGGGAAAATCTCCCTTACCGCAGAGATACAGGCATCCAATTCCGCGGGATGATGGGCATAATCGTCTATCAGGACGCAGCCGGGCCGGTTTATGATCATTTCAAAACGCCTTGATAACCCCCTGTAGCTTCCCAGGCCCTTTCTGATGGCCTGTTCATCCGCTCCGCAAACCATTGCGGCAGCGGTTGCCGCGACGGCATTTTCAACATTGAACCGGCCTGCGACTCCGAGCGCGAGCCCTTCCAGGGTGATCCCGGGGGCGGAAATATCAAAGACGGGAAATCCTTCCGCGGTTATCCTGATATTGACAGCGGAATAGTCCGCCCCCGAACCGATCCCGTAGCTGAGCGTTTTAACCCCGGGCTTAAGCTTTTTTACGGTTCCGGGAGCATCAGCCGGGGGTTTTCCGTTACCGAGGCTCTCACCGTGCGGGCGTTCGTTGCCAGGTGCGTCGCCGGGGGGTTTTCCGTTTCCGGCACCTGTTTCGGTCCGGGTCCCGTCAAGGTATTTGGCGAAATCAAGCCCTTCCCGGTAAATAACTGTTCCCCTTTCTTTTACCTGCGAGGCGAAAGCGACAAATGCCTGCTTCATATGGTCAAAATCACCGTAAACATCAAGATGGTCGGGGTCCATGGAGGTAATTACAGCCACCTCCGGGAATAACTGCAAAAACGACCTGTCATATTCATCTGCCTCGGCTACCACCAGATCGCTCTCAACATCAACCAGCAGATTGGAATCAAAATTTTTAGCCAGGCCACCGAGGAATGCATTGCATCCCATAGCCGAGTTTCTTAATAGATGAGCTGTCAGAGCCGATACCGAGGTCTTTCCGTGAGTCCCGGCTACCGCAATGCCCCGTGCATCGTTTACCAGTTCCCCAAGGAGCCTGGATCGCTTTACCACATTGTATCCCCGGGTGGTGAAAAATTGAAAGATCCGGTTGTCGGCCGGAATTGCAGGAGTATAGACTATTAGTGCCTCCTGTTTTGCTTCGGGCTTCAAAAACCGGGCAGGGATGTTTTTTTCGTCATCCTCAAAAGTGATCTCAATGCCTTCCTTCTGCAGACTGTCGGTAAGCCGCGTCCGGGTAAGGTCGTATCCTGCCACCCTCCTGCCCTGCAAATTGAAATATCTTGCAAGGGCCGACATGCCGATGCCGCCCGCTCCGATGAAATACAGGATATTTGCGCTAATTGTCCTCATTTTCTCCTTTTCCGGCAAGTTTAAGTATTTCTTCGGCAATGATCCCTGCCGAATCGGGCAGGGCCATGCCGGATATATTTTTGCTCAGCTCAGAAAGCCGCTTTTCATTGCCGGCTATACTAAGGGCATAGTCAACCAGCTGCTCATCAACGTCTTCATCTTTCACCATAACGGCGGCATCCCTGGCAACCAGTGCTTTTGCATTTTTAGTCTGGTGATCTTCGGCTACATTCGGTGAAGGCACCAGCAGGGCAGGCTTGCCGGTAAGGCACAATTCCGAAATTGTGCCGGCCCCTGCCCTTGAAACCACCAGGTCGGCAACCGCATAGGCGAGGTCCATCCTGGAAATAAACTCATGCACATGAATGGCGGCCGATTTTTTAGCAATATCCGAGGCCTTTTGATAATCATTCCTCCCCGTCTGCCATATCAGTTCAGCTCCGCTATCCGGGAACTTCCCGGTGTTTGCCGAAACGGCCCGGTTTATGCTTCCGGCGCCGATACTGCCCCCTATGACAAGAATGACCTTTTTGTCGCCCTTAAGGCCGAAGCAGGACAGGGCTTCCTCTCGTTTGCCGGTGAGATCGGTCAGCTCCCTTCGCACCGGATTTCCCGTAAGCATTATTTTTTCGGGAGGGAAATACGCCTCCATGCCCTCGTAGGCCACGCATATCCTGGCGGCCTTTTTGGCCAGCAGCCTGTTGGTTACCCCTGCAAAGGAATTCTGCTCCTGTATCAGCAGGGGTATTCCCTTCATGAGGGCTGCCCTTGACACCGGCCCGCTGGCATAGCCACCGACACCCACTACCACATGCGGCCGGAACTTTCCGATTATCCCGAATGCCTTGACCATGCTCAGGGCCAGGTAATAAAGAACGGGTATGTTGCTGATCAGCGGACTTCTCCGGAAACCTTTTACCGGCAGCCCGGTTATCCTGTATCCGGCTGCAGGCACCTGCTCCATTTCCATTTTGTGCCTGGCGCCCACAAACAGTATATTCACGTTTTCCTCCTTCTCCTTAAGTGCATTGGCAATGGCAATAGCCGGGAATACATGGCCCCCGGTCCCGCCACCAGTGATAAGTATGTTAGTCCTCCTGCTCATGATCGATGCTTTCAGCTTCGGGTTTCAGGCTATCGGATTCTTTCTGTATCCCATTGCTCACACTCAGGATAATTCCAAGGGCAATGCACGTAAAGACAAGAGAAGAACCCCCCATGCTTACTAGGGGCAGGGGCTGGCCGGTTACCGGCAGCAGGTTTACGACGACTGCCATATTGATAAGTGCCTGCAATACTATGCTGAGGGTAAGCCCGAATGCGAGGAATGCCGGGAAAGTCCGGGAGCTGCGTCTTACAATCGTGCCCGCCCTGTAAAACAGCCAGAGGTAAAAGAACAAAACCACTATTCCGCCTATCAGGCCGTACTCTTCTATGATGATGGCATAGATGAAATCGGAATAGGGATGAGGCAGGAAATTCCTCTGCGAACTGTTTCCGGGACCCTTCCCTACCAGTCCCCCGGTGGCAATTGCAATTTTGGACTGTTCCACCTGATAATGTTCTCCCGAACCGGAGACATAGCTTTCGATCCTGTTCTGCCATGTGCCAAGCCTTCCTTCGCTGCTGCTGTGCAAGGCTATGACAATGAACAGTGAGACAAACAGCGCTCCCGTCCCGATAAGGATAAACAGATAGCGCGCTCTTACACGGCCGACGAACATAAGCACGATGCACGTGGCAAAAAGGATCAGGGAGGTGGAAAGGTTGGCAGGCATTATCAGTCCGCAAACCAGCAGAACGGGTACGAGTATCCTGACAAACGATTCGTTGAGGTTTCTTATATCAGGCTGTTTCTGAGAAAGCAGCCGGGCAATATACATTATGAGGGACA
>SKQJ01000055.1 GCA_007119075.1 Bacteroidales bacterium
AAGTTGAGGGCGACCGGGTAATCGAATTTGCCCGGCTTTTCTGGGATCCCTCCGGGGAATTAAGGTGATTTTGCATCACCCTGACTGCCGGTGTGCCATTTAAAAATTGTCATGTATATTTGTACCCTCTTATTACATAATACCCAAATTATGGCATTAACTGAAAAAGAGGTAATTGAGGTCCTGAAATCGATAAAGCATCCGGGTTCGGGCAGGGACATTGTAAGCGAGTCGATGGCCGAAAATATCTCTGTGGGGAAAGACAGGGTCAGTTTCCGGCTCAACACGGGAGGCAGGAAGGATCCTTTCGCCAAATCGGTTGCACGCGCATGCGAGAGGGCTCTTAAACAGGCTTTCGGCGAATCGCTTCAGGTTGACGCAGAAATAATTGAAAAGAAACCTGAGGCCGCATCTCCCGCCAATTCCCTGCTACCGGGCGTAAAAAATATCATTGCGATTGCATCGGGCAAGGGCGGGGTCGGAAAGTCGACCGTAGCCGTTAACCTGGCGGTAGCACTGGCAAGGATCGGGTACAGCGTCGGGCTGATTGATGCCGATATATACGGACCTTCTGTCCCGGCAATGATGGGGGCAGTCGATGCCAGACCCGGGATACGTGAGGAAAAGGGCCGGAATATCATTATCCCCGAAGAAAAATACGGAGTAAGGTTCCTGTCCATCGGATTGTTTGTCGCTGCCGATAGCGCGCTTGTTTGGCGCGGCCCAATGGCCACAGGGGCATTCAGGCAGCTCATCGGCGACGCCGAATGGGGAGAGCTGGATTACCTGCTGTTTGATTTGCCCCCCGGGACCAGCGACATTCATCTGACCCTTGTGCAGGAAGTCTCCGTAACCGGCGCCGTCATCGTCAGCACTCCCCAGCAGGTAGCCCTGGCCGATGTCATAAAGGGCGTTGCAATGTTTACCAGCGAGGATATCAACGTGCCCGTTCTCGGGCTTGTAGAGAATATGGCATGGTTTGCCCCTGCCGAGCTGCCCGGGAACCGGTATTATATTTTCGGCAGGGACGGCTGCAAGAAGCTTGCTGAAAAGATGGGTCTGCCCGTCCTGGCAGAAATACCAATCGTCCAGGAGATAAGGGAAGGAGGCGACAGCGGACGGCCTGCGGCACTCGATGATGCGGTGACCGTCCCGGCGTTCGATGCACTGGCAAAGAATCTTGTGGAGGCGGTCAAAAAGCGGAACGAAACACTGCCGCCCACCAAACGCGTCGAGATCAGAAAAAGCGGTCATTGAGCCACTTGCGGCTAAACAACAAAAATTCAAATAATCATGTTGAGATCAGAAAAAACGGTCATTGAGCCATGAAGCGATCCATCCCCAGGAATCCGGCAATTTTACAGGCCCGGGGCCTGACCGTCAAATAATTTTTATGGGATAAACACGTTATGGTTTCAGCCGTTCTTTTAAATAAAGAAAACAATCAAGATCAATATTAAATTCAGGATTATGGAAAACACTCAGAAGGAAAAACTAATGGAGCGGGTCAATGCGACCCTTGATCAGGTCAGGCCTTATCTTCAGGCCGATGGCGGTGATATCGAAGTGATCGGGCTTTCAGATGAAAATGTGCTTAAGGTCCGGTTAACCGGTGCCTGCAAAGGGTGCCCCTTCAGCATGCAAACCCTTAAAGCCGGCGTTGAACAGGCGGTTATAAGGGATAACCCGGAAATCACCGAAGTCATATCGGTCGATTCCTGATTTTTCAGTCCTGGATAAAATAAGCAGACGTTTTCGCAGTTATTATTTAATCAGGCGTCCGGTCCGCCCGTTTGGCGGATTTTCCTGTGACCAGCCAGGAGAGGCTGCTCTTCGGATATGTTCCGTAGAATCGCTCATCAACTAAAATGATTGCATCGATGCATTTAAGATCAAGGATCCTGTTATTGTTTACTGTTGTGGTGATTGTCGCTTCATGCTCTACAAGCAAAAACACTCTTCTGACAAGGACATACCATCAGACCACTGCCAGGTTCAACGCGTATTTTAACGGAAGGGAAAGCTACAACTCGGGGCTGCGCAGAATTGAACGCAACTACCGGTATGATTATAACCGGATACTGCCGGTATTCCTGTACACCGACCCGGACCTGGCCCGGTCGGTCGCTCCTGAAATGGACAGGGCAATCGACAAGTCATCCAAGGTTATTACCAGGAAATCCATTACCGCTTCTCCGAGTGAACGGGGAGGATTTTTTTCCTCCCGGGACGGTGATTTCCACGAACAGAACGAATATAACAGGTGGGTAAGAAGAAGCTACCTTCTTGCCGGCAAAGCCCATTTTCACAAGCATGACTTTGTGCCTGCCACCCAGGCCTTTCAGTTCATTATCAGGGAATACAGCATGAATGAAGTCAGGCACGAGGCAAAGCTCTGGCTTGCCCGCACCCATAATGAAAGGGCAAGATACCATGAGGCCAGGATCCTCATTGAAGAGATGCTGGAGGATCCCGAATTCCCCGAGGGCCTCTCCGGTGAGCTTTATTCCACGATTGCCGATTTTCACCTTAAGCAGGACCAGATTGCCCGGGCAACCGTTAATATGGAAAAGGCCCTTGAAACTATCAGCAACAAGGACAGGAGGATACGCTATACCTATATACTTGCCCAGCTTTATGAACGTGCCGGCAGAACTGCCGAAGCTTCAGAATATTATTCCCGGGTAATCCGGATGAACCCCCCTTACGAAATGGCCTTTAATGCCAGTATCAACCTGGCAGGGGTGGTAAGATCGGGCGGCAATGAAACTGCCCGGATGATAAATATTCTGGAGAGGATGCTCAGGGATGAGAAAAACCAGGATTATCTTGACCAGGTATACCATGCACTGGGAAATATTTACCTGCGGAACAAGGATGAGGAAAATGCAATCAGGTATTTTCATTTATCGGCAGCCGCACCCGGCATGAATCCCTCCCAGAAATCCATGTCATATCTTGCCCTGGCTGATATCTACTTTGACCGGGCCGATTATCTGAATGCCCAGCCCTATTACGATTCGGCGGTAATCAATATGAACCCCGGATTC
The DNA here is from genome assembly GCA_007119075.1 of Bacteroidales bacterium. GTDB lineage: Bacteria > Bacteroidota > Bacteroidia > Bacteroidales > PUMT01 > PXAP01. The sequence goes on from SKQJ01000055.1 coordinate 3,051, forward strand.
CCCAACCAGCTGGCTATAACGGAGAGAAGCAATGTTCTCAATGAGCTGGCAGGCAATATAATGCTTTTTGAGCTGGAAGACAGTCTGCAATTGCTGGCTTCCCTGAGCGAAGCCGAGCTTAACAGGAAAATCGATGAGATCATGGCCTGGGAAAGGCAAAACCAGGCTGAGGCCCGGCAGCGCGAGCTGCTTGCACAACAGACCAACCAGTTCAGGTCGACCCGCGTCAATCCGGCAGCCCGCCGGCTGGCCGAGGCAGCCGGCGAAGGCAACTGGTATTTCTATAACCAGTCGGCCGTCACTTTCGGCAAAAACGAGTTTGAATCCCTCTGGGGAACAAGAAGGCTGGAAGATAACTGGCGTCGCACCAACAGGCAGGTTATCTCGAACGAGCCCCAGTTTGCATCGTTTGCCGGCAATAACGGACAACAGGAGGCAGCCCCGGGAGATGAGGAGGAAGAACCTGTAGAAACCGGGAGCCGGGAATCATATATCCGCAACATACCCCTTACCGAAGAGGCCATGAACGCGTCCCACCAGCGGATCCAGGAGGCTTTGTTCAGCATTGGCGCCATTTACAAGGATGACCTGATGGATTATGCCCGTTCGGCCGAAGCCTACAGGGAGCTCATAAGCCGCTATCCGGAGGGGGAGCTGAACCTTGCCGCATTATATGATCTGCATGAGGTGCACCGGCTCGATATGAATGACCGGGAGGCCGATCACTATAAAAACATCATAGTCTCCACTTACCCCGACAGCCCCTATGCCGCCATTCTCACCAACCCGAATTTTTTCATCGAGTATGAAGAAAGACTGCAGGAGGCCGAACGGTATTACGAGATCACCTTCGATCTGTTCCGGGAGAGGAGGCATGAACAGGTAAGGGAAAGAGCCGATCATGCCAGGAGGACATGGCCCGACAGTCCCCTTATTCCCCGGTTTGAATACCTGCGGACCCTTTCCTGGGGGTCGGCCGGCAACATCCCCATTTTCAAGGATCTGCTCGCCGATTACATCAGCCTTTACCCTGAAACCGACATGGCTGAAGATGCCCGGCAGTTCCTTGTATACCTGGAAGAAGATTATCCTGAGCTTATCCAGTTTGCTGAAGTGCCTGTCGTCCAGGATATCTATGAGCCCGGTCAGTCGGGCGCCCATAATTTTGTCCTGATTGTCGATAACAGGCAGGATCTGATAAACAGGATGATATTTAATATCGTTAATTTCAATGTAGATCATTTTGCCATGCTCGACCTTGATGTCGGAAGCGAACAGTTCAGTTCCAATTACCATATAATCAGGGTGGACGGCTTGCCCGATGTGAAACAGGCCCTTGACTACCTGCGGAGATTTTCAGTTTCTGAAGAAGTTTTCAGGGATGTGGGCAGGAATGACTACTCTGCATTTATAATTTCTCACGAAAATTTCAGCCTGTTTATGAAAGACAGGAACATAGGATCATACCTGAAATATTTTGAAACCGAATACCTGATCCGATAAGAAAACAAATTTTATGAAGCAGATATCCATACTCTGGGCCGACGATGAAATCGACCTGCTCAAACCGAATATTATCTTTCTGGAATCCAAGGGATACAAGGTCCTTACTGCCACCAACGGGCAGGATGCGATCGATATGGTAAAGCAGCATAGTCCCGACCTTGTATTTCTCGATGAATATATGCCGGGGATCAGCGGCTTGCAGGCTCTTGAAGAAATAAAAAGTTCCTTTCCCTCCATTCCGGTGGTGATGATCACCAAAAGCGAGGAGGAAAACATCATGGAAGAGGCAATCGGGTCGAAAATATCCGATTACCTGATAAAGCCGGTTCATCCCAAGCAAATCCTGCTGTCGATCAAAAAGAACATCGACAACCGGATGCTGGTGACCAGGAAAATCACTTCCTCGTACCAGTCCGAATTCGGGAAGATCTCAATGGCGATAAATGCTGCTGCCTCTTTCGATGACTGGGTGGAGGTATACCGGCGGCTTGTATACTGGGAAATGGAGCTTGAAACTTCATCCGATCCGGGCATGAACGAGGTTATTTCCACCCAGAAACATGAAGCCAACAGCGAATTTTCCAAATTCATCAAGTCAAGCTACCCTGGCTGGTTCGATAAAGACGGTTCGGACACGCCCCTGCTCTCACATAACCTGTTTCCTTCCAAAGTCATGCCCCTGCTTGATTCCTCCGAAAGGGTGGTGATGATCCTGATCGATAACCTGAGGTATGACCAGTGGAAGGTAATATTGCCCGATATCAGGGAGCATTACCAGGTTTGCAGTGAAGAAATGTATTGCAGCATCCTGCCCACTGCGACACAATTTGCCAGGAATGCGATTTTCGGGGGACTGATGCCGATGGATATCGGGAAGCTGTATCCGCAGCTATGGATCGATGATGATGATGAAGGAAGCAAAAACCCTTATGAAGAAGAGCTGCTCGCCAAACAGCTGGCAAGGAAGAGCTCAGGCATCCAGTTCTATTATGAAAAAGTGATAAATAAGAAAAACGGCAAAAAGCTTTCTGAAAACATCAGATCGCTGATCAACAATCCTCTCACTGTGCTTGTATATAATTTTGTCGACATGCTTTCCCACGCACGTACCGAAATGGATGTGCTCAAGGAACTGGCGGGCGATGATTCTGCCTACAGGTCGATTACCCGCTCCTGGTTCAGGCACTCCTACCTGCTCGATCTGTTAAAGGAACTGGCTGACCAGAAGGTGAAGATAGTAATCACTTCCGACCATGGCTCGGTGAGGGTGGAAAATCCCGTTAAAGTGATAGGAGACAGGAATACCACCACCAATTTGCGCTACAAGCAGGGCAAAAACCTTAACTATAACCCGAAACAGGTTTTTGAAATCCGCAATCCCGGCAGGATCCATCTTCCGATGACAAATGTCAGCTCATCCTATATTTTTGCCACCGGCACCGATTTCTTTGCCTATCCCAATAATTATAATTATTATGCCAATTATTACAAAAACACTTTCCAGCACGGGGGGGTCTCAATGGAAGAAATGCTGGTGCCATACGTCGTGCTTCAACCGCGCGTTTAAATGATCGCTGACGTTTTTAAATATCCCTGCTCTTATGAAGCTTAAGTTTGACCTTGACAATATTGACGATATTGCCGGGGAACTGCTCCGCGCATATCCCCGGAAAAGGATATTTGCCTTTTACGGAGAAATGGGGGCCGGAAAGACAACCTTTATCCAGGCCCTGTGCCGCAGGCTGAATGTAGAAGAGAATGTTACAAGCCCGACCTTTGCCCTTGTAAACGAATACCGCGACAAGGCAAGGGAGAAAATCATCTTCCACTTTGATTTTTACAGGGTCGAATCGGCCGAAGAAGCCATGGACATGGGCTATGAAGATTATTTTTACAGTGACAGCATATGTCTTATCGAATGGCCCGGGAAGATTGCCGGCCTTCTGCCCCGGGAAACCCTGCGGCTTAAAATCGATGTCCTTGATTCCGGCATCAGGCAGCTCAGAAAGCTTTAGCTGCAGTCTCATGGAAAGTCCGGCTAATATCACGGGCGTTAATTCCCGCTCATGCAGGTCGTCAGAAAGCTTTAGCTGCAGTGTAGCCACCCGGACGGGAATATGCTCCCTGATGGCAGGTCCGGACCTTCCGGATCCCCGGGTCTCCCTCCATAGCCGTATCTCCGTGGTTCTGCAGCCTTAAAATCCATAATGCAACCGGCAAACAAAAATATTTGACCATGTTCCTCTTTTTCGTTAACTTGCTTGATTGTTTTAATAATTATTTTATCAATACCTCGTAAATGAAGCAACAAGGTTTTCCCCATTCCTGGGCCCTTGGCAAGGGCAGCCTCCTGCCCCAGGAAGAGGTGCTTGAAAGAGGCAGGAAGCGCAAGCAGCTTGTCATAGGCATCCCCGGGGAGCTACAGGAAGACGAGAGCCGTATCGGGCTCACCCCGGAAGCGGTCGAGCTTCTTGTCGGCAACGGGCACCAGGTGCTGATCGAATCAAAGGCCGGCGAACGGGCAAATTACAGCGATAATGATTACAGCGAGTGCGGGGGATTCATCGTCGACGGCCACGCCGAAATTTTTGCCAAAAGCGACATAATACTGAAAATTTCCCCGCCTGCCATAAGGGAGATTGATAACCTGAAGGGCCAGCAGATCCTGATTTCCTCGCTGAGGCATATGACCCAGGAAAA
>SKQJ01000143.1 GCA_007119075.1 Bacteroidales bacterium
CCCTGGATCATAATGTTGACACCGGGAAGGGCTTCCCCGGTATTGGCATCAGTGACCTGACCGCTCACCACATTTTGTTGTATTTCTTTCCGGACATTGGTTATTGCAATCAGGTTATCCTCGAAAAACCTGAAAGAAGCATCCCCGGCAGGAAAAATCATTCCGAGCAGATCTTCCACCCGGGTATTATTGGCCTGCAGGTTGACTTTCCTGTCAAGATCGACCAGATCGGTGCGATACAGGAATTTGTAATCGCTGGTACTCTCTATTTCATGCAGAACTTCTCCCACGCTGATATTGTTATGGTTCAGGCTGAATGTGGTATTCTGGGAGAAACCTGCTGCATTGAAGACAGATAGCACAAGAAACAATACTAGTAGTTTCATGGTTAGCAGATTTTTTTTGTTGGCACCATAAAAGGATGATAGTGCGGTAATTGGGTTATTTTTCATATTTTTGTAAATGATGGTTAAACGTACCCGTCCGGTTGATGTATGCCATGGACGGATTTTGACTGTAGATGGCCGGGAAATGATTACAGCATTTCCCGGCTTTCATTTTTTAGCCCTTCGGGAAAAATAGGGTCAGGTAGTTTTTTGGAATATTCACATAGGCAGCTTTTTTAGATTTACGATTCCGTTTAATTTACACTTGTGATATATATAGTATCGTGTTTAATATAGAATTCAAATGGAGAAGCAAACTTCAAGGCCGTCAGGGCCTGCTCAATTGTGATCTCATCAAACCGGCCCTTGAATCTTTTATTTTTTATCTCTTCATCCTGTATGATTATCCTTGCACCGAAGCGTCTTTCAAGTTTAACTGCAATGCTCTCAAATGGCTCATTGTCGAAGATCAGCCTGTTGTCTTTCCAGGATGTGAATATTTCATGATCGATGCCGCGGCTAAGCAATATTCTGGGAGGTTCCTGATCCGTACGTCGTATCGGAGGAGTGCCGGCCGACTGTTCCCTGGCGGGTTCGGTTTCCCTGTCTACCAGGGCAAGCTGTTCCGTTTCCCTGTAATAGGTAATTTGCTGATTCGGCTCGAGCTTGATGCCTCTTTCCTGAAGCAGGTAGTTTTTTCTGCTTACCATTATGGAACCTGACACAAGGGTTGTCTGGATAATTTCCTCCTGGGGGTAGGATTTTACATTGAAGCTGGTGCCAAGCGCCTCTATCAGCAGCTCGGACGTTTGCACTATAAAAGGATGCTTATGGTCTCCTGCAACTGAGAAATAACCCTCCCCTTCCAGGTGGACCGTTCTGTCCCTGCTTCCGAAATCGTGACTGTAATTCAGCCGGCTGCCGGCATTCAGCCAGACAGTGGTTCCGTCTGCCAGGGTAAGGCTGCTTCTTGACCCGGCCGGAACCTGCACTTCGAACAAATCGGGATCCGATGCCGTTAAGTGGCTGATAGCAAGATAACCGGTTACGGCACCCACGCCAAGAAGCATGATGCAAATGGCCGCCCACCGCAGGGTGCTCAAAAGCACTTTTCTCATATTGAGGCCGGCCGGCTTGTTTTTACCGGTATCGCCGGTGAGAAAAATAAATTGACCGAACGCATGACCGCTGTCAAAATTTCTGCCGGAATTCGCAATTTCAATCGCATTCCAGATTTTTTCGCTTTCAGCAAAATCCCTGATATTCTCATCACCCTCCCCAAGCCACCGGTTGAGCTCTGTTTCGTCAGATGAGCTTGTTTCACCTGACAGGAATCTTGCAATTATCTCTGGTATTTTCCTGGTCATTTTTAGGTATTCTGCTCTATAAAGACAATTAAATGGAATCGGACAGTTAAGGAATTTTATTTTTTTTTAATGTTTTTTAACAGGCCGTCTTGGGAGGCGGTAAAAAGGGGGGCGTCAGGCAATGATACTGGGGAGCAATATTGCCCGCAATTTTTCGAGCGCTATGGAGACCTGCCTTTGAACGGTATTTTCTGATATGCCTAGTCTGCCGGCTATTTCGGAATACTTCATGCCCTCCTTCCTGTGCAGCAAAAATATTTCCCGGCACCTGGGCGGCAGCGATTCCAGGGCATCTTCAAAGTTTTTTTGCAGCTCTTCGGCAATCAGGATGGACGATCCGTCTTCCTGGCTGAAGTGAAAATAATTTAAAGCCCTCCTGAGCTCTTCAGCCCTTCCGGAATTGTATTTTCTTTCCACAAGCAAATGCTTCAGGTAATTCAGCGAGCTGTTGCGCACGCAGGCATACAGGTATGAGTGCAGGCTTTCCCTTATTTCCGTTTCCTTATGGTTTTCCCATAGCTTTAAAAAGACTTCCTGGACAATCTCTTCGGCGACCGGTTGTCGTTGAATATAGCGGCAGGCCAGCACGCACAGCCCCGGATAAAACTTTTCATAGAGCTCCCGGAAGGCGTTTTTGTCGCCTTTTTTTAAATCTTTCCTGATCCTTTTCTCCCACCCTGAGTCGACCATGGTTTTTGCCGGATTTACAGCTTTAAATATACAATTTTAAAGATAATTAACATATTATTTTTTGTTGTTTGGTGATAATTTATATGGGGGAGGAAGTCCGGCTTGAATAACAGATAATTCCAGTTATAAATCTGAATTGAAACAGGCTTTTCATAGCGGCTTTAAGGCCGGATCAGCTTACATGAAAAGGCTGGGGGCGATCCTGACTGGCGACAGTTTTTTTTGCGGCTGGGACAGGGAAATCCGGTATATTGGCGGCTGACAGGTTTACCCTTTCAGTATCTGAGTTCAACATTGAAATTGTTGCCCTGTATGACCCAGCAGGGCTGGTCGCAGGCGGAGCGAACCCTGGTTGCCCGTAAATGACTGCCGTCGATTGCGGTAACCCACTCCCAGTTTGCGCGGTACCGGTAAGTGGCGGTAACGGTATAGTACTGACCGGCCGGAAGCACGGCGCTCCACGTCCGGGTCCTGACAGTGTCGGAAAGGATAAGGATCTCCTCTTCGATCCTTCCCAGGTATACATTTATTGGCACAAAAGGGTTCAGGTTGCTGATCGAGACCTTTACATTTATTTCGGCTTCGGCGGGCTTTTCAATAAAGCATTCGCTGCAATCGACCGCTCCCCATTCCTCAGGATTGCATGAGAACACCGGTACCATGAAAATCGCTGCCATGGCCAGAATATAACTTATCCGGAAAGACCTGGGCTCTTTTATCATATATCTACCAGTATGTGGTCCTGTAAACAACCGGCTCCCTTATTATATTGAAACGGATCCCCGCTCCAAAATTTATACGGTGAGGCGACTTTTCCAGTATATCGAGCTGTATATATTCATAACCGATTTTATAAAACCACCAGCTTCCTGATTTATAATAGCCGGCCGAAGGGACAAAATGCCACCGGGGACCGGGATACCGGTATGTTCCCCAGTATCGCCCCCTGGAATACATCACATTGATGCCTGCGTAAAACCCGTCTTCATTTAGCCCGAGGGTGTATTTCATCGGGAACAGCTTATGCAGCGAGCCGAAAAACAAGTGACGCTGTTCCCAGAGCTGGTCGAACCAGTCTTTGTCATACTCCACGAGGACTGCCCTTCTCACCGGTCTTGTGTACCAGCCCGCCGTCAGCAGCAGGTTGTATTTGCCGTCCTCAAGGCTTGCCTGGGGACCGTTGAAAAAATCGCCGACATTCATCAGGGTGTTTCCCGATAAACGCAATGTTGTGAAATCGGGGAGAATGTTCGCCCTTACGCCCTTGTTTTCCAAAAGGGAAATCATCTCTTCGTTTCCGGCCCATCTGGCAAGATTCATCAGGTTGTCGGCATACGAGATCCTCTCATGCGGATCAGCCCCCAGTCCGATAAGCTTTCCGGCTATTTCCGGCCGGTTGTTGGCAACTGCGATTGCGAGTACCGGGAGATTGTCACGGGTTTTGACATGAATGTCCGCAGTTGCCTCCATCAGGTATCCGGCAATCTCCGATCTCCCGAGCTGGACAGCCATCATAAGGGGAGTGAAACCATATTTATCCCTGGCATCTATATCGGCGCCATAATCAAGCAACAGCCAGGCTATATCGGGTTGCGCATATATTGCTGCGGCATGAAGGGCGGTTGCATCTTCAAGATCCCTGTGCATCGGGTTTGCACCGAACATCAGCAAAAGCTCTGTAATGTCAAAGTTGTCATAGGCCGCCGCATACAGCAGCGGGGTTATCCCCTGGTTATCGGCAATTTCGGTGTCCGCGCCATTCTGGAGAAGGTACAGGGCCGTTTCGTAATGATTGTTCAAAACTGCGCCTGTCAGGGCGGTAATGCCGTTATCGGGAATTGCATTGATCTCTGCATTGTTTTTCACAAGAATCGTAACAATATCAATGAAACCGTTGCTGGCGGCATACATCAGAGCGGTAACCCCTTCGGGGGTCGTGCTGTTTACGTCGGTCCCCCGATCAACAAGCGATCTTACGCTGTCGGCATCTCCCTCTTCTGCAGCCATTATAAGCAGAAATCCGCCGTTGTTCTCCTGCATGCCGGGGGAGAATTCTGATTTTCTGAAGGGCAAAACAAATTCAGCTTGCGCAGGAATGTCCCCGGGCAAATCAAAAACAGAGCGATTCTCAGATCCGGAAGGCAAGTTCGCCCGTACCGGGGCTGCGGCGGCAAATTGCAATAACAGGATCAGGCCAGGCAGATAGCGAATTTTATACATTTGACAGACAATCGGAATATATGGCGGGTATACCCGGCTTGCTAAATTAAGAATTCTTTCTGACTAATGAATTAAGGCTCGTGTTACTTTTATAAGGACATCATATTAAGGAACTGCACCTGCCATACATGGCAAATCAAAAACCGGGCCATATTTTTTAAAGGGGCAATTCAGGAAGCTTTGCCGATTATTGTTTATTTTTATGCTTTCAAGAGACTTAGTTGTAAAACAGATCCCGGTCAACGGGGCAAAAACCGGCTTATGCAGAAAATTTTTGACCATCACATTGAAAGGAGGGGAACCGGCTCGGTAAAGGTAGACGGCCTGAAAGAATATTTCGGGACCAATGACCTTCTTCCCATGTGGGTGGCTGACATGGATTTTCCGGTGCCGGAATGCGTTACCAGGGCGATCAGGGAACGGGCCGGCCACCCCGTTTACGGGTATACGCTCATAACGCCTCCCTTTTACCAGGCAATCCAAAGCTGGCTTAAAACCAGACATCAGTGGGATGTGCCCGCCGAATGGATGGTTTTTGCTCCGGGTATTGTTCCCGCTCTCAGCATGTCGGTGATTGTTTATACAAATCCGGGCGACAAGGTGCTGCTTCAGTCCCCGGTTTATCCTCCGTTCTTTTCCTCGATAAGAGATAACGGGAGAGAGGTTGTAAATAATCAGCTCATTGAAATTGACGGAAAATACGCTATCGACTTCGGCGATCTTGAAGAAAAGCTTTCCGGGGGAGTGAAAATGATGTTTTTCTGCAGCCCCCATAACCCGGTGGGAAGGGTGTGGACATTGCAGGAGATGAAACAGGTGGTTTCGCTTTGCCGGCGTTACAATGTGATCCTGATATCTGACGAGATACATTCGGACCTTGTGTTCCCCGGCCACCGCCATATTCCCGCCGCCTGCTGCGTCGGGGAAAGCGATAACATGGTAATCTGCATGGCTCCAAGCAAGACATTTAACCTTGCCGGTCTGGCGACAGCTTTCATGGTTATCCCTGACCCGGCTCTGAGGGAAAAGATAAAAGGTCTGATCAGCAACCTTCATCTCCACCACGGCAACATATTCGGAATGGTTGCCCTTCAGGCGGCATATCTTGAAGGCAGTGAATGGCTGGATGAATTGATGAAATATCTGGAGGAGAACCGTGATACGGTAATGAATTTTTTCAGCAGTGAGCTTCCGTTGATCCGCCCTGTAAGTCTCGAAGGAACCTACCTGATATGGCTTGACTGTCGTGAGACCGGACTGAACGATCTGAAGCTCAAAAAGTTTTTCATCAGGGAGGCAGGCATTGCAATGAATCCGGGTTCCTCATTCGGACCGGGAGGAACCGGCTATTTCCGGATGAACATCGGTTGTCCCCGCTCCACGCTGATCACCGTCCTTGAAAAAATCAAAGATACCTGGATAAGGAAAAAAAGATGAAAAGCCGGGAAGCCAGATGGCTTTTCTGGCCGGAATCCACTTGCCACACTCAATTGTTGCGTTTCCGCCGGAAGGCACATGCAGCAGTCCCGGGGTGCTACAGGTCCGGTATGCCGAGCGAAATATGCTCCGTAATGCTATTCCGTATCCAGAAGATCGGGCCTGAGCTTGCGGGTTCTTTCGATTGACTGCCCCATTTTCCATTCCTGGATTTTCTCCTTGTTGCCGGAAAGCAAAATCGGGGGGACCTCCCAGTCTTTGTATCTGGCCGGCCGTGTATAAACAGGAGGGGCAAGCAGGTTATCCTGGAAAGAGTCTGTCAGCGCACTTGTTTCATCAGATATCGCGCCGGGCAATAACCTGACCGTGCAATCGGCGATCACCGCCGCTGCAAGTTCTCCGCCGGTCATAACATAATCGCCAAGCGATACTTCCATAGAAACCAGGTGATCCCGGATCCTTTGATCTACGCCTTTATAATGACCGCACAGAATGATCAGGTTTTCAAGGGTGGAAAACCTGTTTGCCATCTGCTGGTTAAATTGTCGCCCGTCGGGCGACACGTAAATGATTTCATCGTAATCCCGCTGTTTCTTCAGATGTTCGATTGCCCTGTCAACAGGCTCGATCATCATGACCATGCCTGCCTCACCGCTGAAGGCATAGTCATCAACCCTGCGATGCCTGTCCGTGCTGAAATCGCGGATATTATGTACTTCGATTACGGCTGTCCCGCTGCTTACAGCCCTTTTGAGAATTGAATGGCTAAGGAAACTTTCGAGCAGTTCCGGCAACACCGTAAGGATATCAATGCGCATTTGTTTTTTTTGCAAAAATAGGAACAAAAACAACATTGCGGCGCACGATTCTCAATCGTCATATCAAACCCTGAATAAAATTCATCCGGTTTTGGGAAGGTGAATATATATTTTAGTACTTTTGAAGGTTAAAATATTAATAATCTTATCAAAGGATAAGATTGGGAATCTGAAAAACTACCTCGTATGAATACGAAGGATATTAACGGACCTGCTCCGGAGGAGCAATCCGGCGAAAACGATGGACTGGCCGGAAATACTGGGAAAAAAGCAGACAAGGAAAATCAGGGGGGGGAGGCTGAGAAA
>SKQJ01000235.1 GCA_007119075.1 Bacteroidales bacterium
TCCGCTCTCCGGGTGCCTTACGAGCCCGACCTCATACCCGAGTGCCGAAAGCAATTTTATGGCCTTGATGCCGATTTCCGTATCGTTGTACTGGCTGAATTCATCGACAAACAGGATCACCTTGCCGTTCCGGGAATTGCCGTTAGTGAGACCGGCAAGGTTCCTTCGGGCCCAGCTCCGGAGTGTGGTCCCGTGCAGGGAGGGAATGCTCCTCTCAGCCGCAAAGCCGGCAATTTTCTTGAAAGGGCCGGAAATAAGCCTGCTGCCGGCAAGCAGGTTGAATAGCCGGGGAAAAACCGATCCGATACGGTTCAGCGTTGCAAAGTGCGCCACAAGCCGGGCCCTCAGGGGAATCCCGTTTGCATCATGCCAGTGCTGCAGGAATTCAGCCTTAAGCTTGGCCATATCGACGTTTGAAGGGCATTCCGATTTGCATCCCTTGCATGAGAGGCAGAGATCGAGTATTTCGTAAAGTTCTTTATGATCAAATGGGTTGGCCTTGTCGGAATTGGTGAGAAACTCCCGCAGCAGGTTTGCCCTGGCCCTGGTTGTGGTATGCTCGTCACGCGTTGCCATAAAGCTCGGGCACATAGTTCCTCCGATAAGCTCAGACTTCCGGCAGTCTCCCGATCCGTTGCACTGTTCGGTAAACCTGATTATCCCGCCCCAGGATGAAAAATCAAACAGGGTTTCGATCTCCCTTACGGGCCTTCCCGGAACATAGCGCAAAAATGTCTTCATCGAAGGAGCATCGATTATCTTGCCGGGGTTCAGGATGTTTGAGGGGTCCCAAGCTCTTTTTATATCCCGGAGCATGCTGTAGTTCTTCTCCCCGATCACCAGGGGGATGAAGCCTGCCCTGAGTCTGCCGTCGCCGTGCTCCCCGCTGAGCGACCCGCGGTATTTCTTGACGATACGGGAGACTTCCATCCCGATATGTTCATAAAGCTCGACATCGGCCGGGTCTTTCAGGTTCAGGACGGGACGCATGTGAAGCTCGCCCGAGCCTACATGGGCATGATAAACCACATCTTTCCCCAATGAATCAAGAAGCGCCTGTACTTCATCTATATATTCGGGGAGAACCTGCACATTTACCGATGTGTCTTCAATCAGCGTTACCGATTTGGCATCCCCCTTCATTCCTGCCAGCACACCGAGTCCGGCCTTGCGAAGGTTCCACACCTTCTGGATATCGTCGCCGAAGATGACGGGAAAATGGTAGCCGTAGCCGGCTTTGCGCATTCTTTTTTCCATTTCCGCGGCAATGGCGGCTATCTCTTCCCTTGTCTCCCTGGCAAATTCAATAATGAGGATGGCAGCCGGGTCACCCTGCACAAAAAAGCGGTTCTTCTGCTGCTCGATATTGTCCCTTGTAAGCCTGAGGATGATGTGATCCATCATTTCCACGGCCCCGGGATCAAACTCCAGGGCTATAAGGTTGGCGCGCAGCGCCTCTTTTTTTGTTTTGAAGTGAACACATATCACTGCCTTCTCCGCAGGCGGCAGGGGGACCAGGTTCAGCTTTATCTCAGTTGCCAGTGCGAGTGTGCCCTCGCTCCCGGCGATCATCCTGCAAAAATTGAATTCTTCGCCATCGGGTCTGAACGGAACGGTGTCCATAAGCAGGTCGACGGCATAACCGGTGTTTCTCCTTGTGACCAGGGGATCGGGGTATTCATCCCTGATCTCCTTTCTTACAGCGGGATCTGACAGCGTATCATAGATATTTCGATATATCCTGTTTTCCAGGCTTTCGCCCCCGAGCTTCTTCGTGAATTCTTCCTTTGACAGGTCGCCGAAGACGGCAGTGCTGCCATCGGAAAGCACCGCCCGTACTTCCAGCGTATGCTCACGGGTGCTGCCGTAAATAAGCGAGTGGGCGCCACACGAATTATTGCCCAGCATGCCCCCGATCAGGCAACGGCTGGAAGTGGATGTTTCAGGAGCAAAAAAAAGTCCCGAGGGCTTGAGATACATGTTCAGCTCATCGAGCACAACACCTGGCTGGATCCTGACCCATTTCTCGCTGGCATTCAGTTCCAGTATACCGTTCATATACCTGGACACATCCAGGATTATTCCGTTGCCGACTACCTGCCCGGCAAGTGATGTGCCCGCAGCCCTGGGTATTACTGAGATACCGTTTTCCCCGGCAAATCTGACAACCTTGATTATATCGTCTTCACCGGCAGGACGGCATACTGCCAGAGGCAGCTCCCTGTAAGCGGAAGCATCGGTGGCATGGATTAGCCTGTATATTTCGTCGGTAAAAATATCGCCTTCGAGACTTTCCCTTAAAGCGGTAAAATCCATAGTATTGGAATTATATCAGGATCCTGGTTTTTTCATCGTGAACAGCTCCGGCAAGAAGGGGCCGGCCGCTGTATTAAAATGGGCTGGTGAAGTAATCTTCACCAATGACTACATCAAATTCAACCTTTTCGATAATATTGGTCATAAGGGTTTGCCCGCCGTACTTCATTTCTATTTTGAAAGGCACTTTTATGCCCTCTATGGCACGGTAATCGCCGAGTATCGTCTCGCCGCTGACCTGGTTGCCTTTCTGTCCGGACGTGGCAACTATCTTGTGAAGCAGGTATGAGCCCGAGTCTATAAAGAAATTATAGACCTCGCCTTTCTCCTTTTTCAGCTCCAGCACGAAATACTCTTCGCCATCTGAAGAGTCCGACCCTGTGAGTTCCAGATCATACCCCTTTTTCTGCCAGTCGACCAGATCGCTGTCGATACGGGCCATCTGCTTCAGCCCGTTCAGCTCGGGTCCTTCAAGCCTCCGGGGATCCGGACCCGACCATGGCTCGACTGCCCAGCCCTCCCTGCCGTCAAAGGCCTGGATCATTTTGTTGCCCTGTATATCGAGCTCCAGGTAAAGCATGCCGGGCCGTTTCTGTATCTGCAGGAAGGGAAGCTCGTTTCCCATCTGCACGGCTCTTCCCGACGACCTTACAGACCTTATCCCGCTGAGCCTTTCCTGTCCGGAAGCATCAAAATGCCTTTGAAGTACCTGGTCGAGCGATTGGGCGCCGGCATTGGGGGCTGCCGCTATCAGCGATGAAACCGCGAGAAAAAAAATCAATTTATGCATGTGCGGAAGGTATTATGTTATGTTATGGCAATCCGTTTGATCTGTTAGCCGGGAAGCGATAACAGGTTTATAGTATTTTTCCATTTCAGGATGTCGTCCCGGGTTTCTAATTCAATTATTTCAGCATTGACGTCAAAGTCATCAAACCAGTGGATCCTGTAATTGTGCCGGCGAATAACGTCGAAAAGCTCAAGCTTTTCATCGGCTGAATTATCTCCGAAGCTCTCGGTAACCAGTACCGGCCTGTATTTTTCAATGATCGATGAAATTGATTTGATTATCTCCTTGTCATATCCCTCGGCGTCTATTTTGATAAAGCTTAGCTTGGGAAGACCGGATCCGTGATTAGAGTCCAAAAAGGACTCAAGGTTCACTCCCCTGACCTTTTCAGGGTAAACAAACCGGCCCAGCGGAGCTTTGGTGGTTTTGGAGACTCCTCCGTTTGAAAACGAGGCTTCCGATGAAATAAAATAGAATTCTTCATCGTCAACGGTCACTGCAAGGCAGTACGGAACTATGTTTGTCTTGTCCCGGTTAAGCCTTGAATTTATCTCCAGAAATTTAAAAACTACCGGGTTCGGGTCGAACCCCACGGTAAGTCCGCCGCTTCCTGCAGCCAGGGCCATTGGTACCGTAGTGTCGCCGGTATTGGTCCCTATGTCGATGACCATATCGCCGTCGCCTATATATTTCCTGTAAAAATCGACTGTTGCCTGGCTTATCCTCACATCGGTGACAAGAGGGTTTTCCCAGTTGGCAAATTGCAGCTGCCCGTCCTTTTCCAGCTGAAAGCTATCGATCCTTGCCGGATATTCCCTGAAAAATCTTCGTGCCCGCTTTCGGCGGAATGATTCTTTGAAATATTTTATCATCTCTTGTTATTATCCTGAAGCTTCATCAGCCTCCGGCAGACAGAATAAAATGACAACCGGCAGCTGAAACCGGCTATTAACCGGATCTGCCAGGTTAAAACTTAAAGCGCTGCTTTATTTCGGACAGCAGCCTGGGCTCCTGTCTGTCAGAAGATTCTTCAGGTTCGTCCGAAAGCTTTCCAAGAAGAAAGCCATATGGCTTCATTTCATCAATCTCATCAAAAATCACTTTTAATATTGCCATCCCTGGAATAAACAGTATCATTCCGACAATTCCCCAGATGAAATAACCCGCAAACAAAGTAATGATCGTCATCAGCGGGTTCATGGACACTCTTCCGCCTACGATCCCGGGCGTAAAGATATTGCTTTCCATCAACTGGATGACATAAAAGGCCAGAAAAACCCCTATGGGGTACCATAAAGAATCTTTTGTCAGAAGGGCAAATGTAATGGGCAGGGTAGCACCAATGAAGGGGCCGAGAAAAGGGATCACATTCAGGACGGCGGCGAATACGGCGAAAAGCAGGGCATGGCGGATCCCAAGGCTGTACAGGGCGATGCTGTTGAGCACCGCCAGGATACAGATTACGATGAACATTCCTACAATGTAATTCTGAACGACAAACTTCACTTTGCCCAGCACCCTGGTAACCTTTTCTCCGTGATCGGCAAAGGCACGCCTGATGAACTCCTCAAGGAAAAACCGGAAATAAAGGAAGAGAAAGATATAGACCGGTATCATGAATACCATTGTCAGGGTGCCTGCTGTTGCGATAATACCCTTTGTCAGTGCATCAATATTGGCTGTGAGCTGCTGGAATATTGTTTCCCTGATGTTGTCGATCGATATCGGCACCGCTCCGTCAAAATACTCGGCTATAAAAATATTTATTGACCGGACAAGCTCGTTTACCCTTCTTTCCAGTGCCCCGAGGTCGGCCGAGAAGCCAAGTATCTGGTTATAGAAAAAATACATGATCGCAAAGACAAATGCAATAAGGGCGATGAGGCTTATAAGTATGGCAATGGCGCGCGGAATGCGTTTCTTTTCCAGCCAGGCCGTAAAGGGGCTTACGAGAATGGCAAAAAACCCTGCAATCATGATCGGGGTCAGGATAGCCTTGGCCTCTCTCATTATTACAACGATCGCAACTATTCCAATAAGGATGATTACCAGTTTGAAATATGCAGGAAGCTGAATCTTCATAAAATTATTTCCATAGAGCTAAAAACCCTTTAAAATTAACCATATTTATTGATAAAACATACTGTGCCTGTACGATTCCCGGTTGTTGATACAACGGACGATTGATCGGGAAAATTGCCATTGCTTCCGGGCGCAATGGTGTGGCGCAGCAGGTTCCGGGCCCGTTGGGTTCCCCGGAAGGGCTGACCAGCCCGACCCCCGGCACCGGTTTGCCGTAAAGGGTTCGGGGCCGCGGGGGTTGGGGTACCGTTTTGCGCAGGAGTTTACCCTCAATGATCCCCGGCACCGGTTTACTGAAATGGGTCCCGGGCCCGTTTAGTTCCGGGAGGTTATCTGACCACCAGGTTGACCGACCGCACGGTTTTGCCATCATTTATGCTGATAATATAGATTCCGGCATCAAACAACGAACGATCTATCTCCAGGCTTGTGACCCGTTCAAACCTCAAATGGAGCTGACCGGTTACCCGGTAGATTGAGACCTCAGACTCAACCGGCGTACTTATCGTGAGACTGGTGTTTTCCAGGGGATTCGGATATATCCTTGTTCCTGAAGGCATGTAAGCGATATCGCCCGACCAGGTATCGATGTCAAAGATGGCAGTTATCATGATGTCCGAATCCATGGTAATTTCGAGAGGGTTGTCATCGCCGGAGGCATCGCCATTCCAGCCTGTAAACAAGAATCCCTCATCGGGAACGGCTGTCAGCATCACCGTCTCGCCATCTTCATAATCATCCTTTTCCGGATCGGCCGTGACTGATCCGTTCTCTGCTGCTATAGTGAGCTCCCAGGTAACGGGAATTTCTGAAAAAGAAGCGGCAATATTCTTGTTTGCGTTCATGGTTATGTCCAGGGGGTTGGTATCGCCCGAGGCATCGCCGCTCCATCCGGAAAACTCGTACCCTTCATCGGGAACGGCGGTCAGGGTCACCGCAGTTCCCTCAACATATTCCTCCTGGCCGGGATCGGCGGTCACCGTGCCGTTTTCCGCGCTGAGCGACAGACTGTATAATGCCAGGAACACCGCGGTGATATTCTTGTCATCATTGATATAAACTTCAAGGGGATTTACATCTCCCGAGGCGTCGCCGCTCCACCCGGAAAAAACATATCCTTCACCGGGAACGGCTGTCAGGGCATAGGTCTCGCCCCCCATATACACATCTGTTTCGGGCTCGATCAGTACTGTGCCGTTCACGGCATTTACAGTGAGGTCATAGGGAATAACTATCGTGATTTCCTCAAGCACAAACTCATGGAGCATGAAATCGATGTCGTCCCCGCCAAGGTCAAAAACCAGTCGGGCGCTGTTATCGGTATCGTGGTTCATCCTGAAGGTATAAACATACCCCTGTTCCTGGCCGCTTATGGTCATGCCATGATAACCGCTGTAGGCGTTCCACGGACTTCCATCCCGGCCGGCATAGGCAGTTATGCCTTTACTTTCAGGGGTCGATACCGTGAAGGTTACCCTGTATGTCTTGTTCTTTTCCAGGGCGATTCCCGGTTTGACAAGCTGAATCTCCCATGCGTTGTTACCCGCACTGGCAATATCAATTACAAGCGCACCCGATTCCCTTGTCATGGTTGCCCTTCCCCCCGAATTAAGGCTCCACCCGTCGTTGCCGGTAGCGAAGTCGCTTGCATAGAGCGTATCGGCCAGTGTTTCGGTCGGCTCCCCTACAGGATTGTGCAGAAGCGCATCTACAAGTTCCTGGCGAAGCTGGCCGGTCGACGGGTTATAAATGCCGAAGCCCGCACTGAATTCCCAGTAGGCCCAGCTGAATCCCTGCAGCTCCATATACCTGGAGAGAAATGTTGTCCATCTTACCCTGGAATCCATGTCGGCCCGGCTATAGGCGCCAAATTCGCCCACGTGGACCGGGATATTGTGCTGCTGGCTGAATTCCAGCACGGCGTTGAAATCGTTTTCCATCGCTTTTCTCTCCGCTTCGGTATCATACCACCTGGTACCGAGCCAGGCATCGGCA
>SKQJ01000418.1 GCA_007119075.1 Bacteroidales bacterium
CAAATTGTGCGGACTTCCCTGGAAGGGTTCCGGAAATTCGTGAAAGTCAGCGCCCCGACAGGGCAACGGGCAACACATTCACCGCATGATTTGCATGCCGAATCAAACAGCGGCTGGTTATTGAAAGTTGAGATTATAGTATGGGGGCCCCTGTTGACATAATCAATGGCATTGTCTCCCTGCAGTTCGTCGCAGGTCCTGACACATTTGCCACAGAGCACGCATTTGTTCATGTCGAGGGCAAAGAAGGGATTGGAGTCATCGACCGGCAGTTTTTCGGTCCTCGGTCGCATAAGCTGATCGGTGCCGGGATCCAGGCCGAGATAGGAAGTGACCTTTTGAAGCTCACACCGGTCATTTTTCAGGCAGGTAAAACAGGACCTGTCATGATTGGCCGAGATAAGCTCAGTAGTGGTTTTCCTTACAGCGTTTATCTCGTCGTTATCGGTGACAATAACCATTCCCTCCTCCACCATGGCAGTGCAGGCGGTGGTCATCCCCCTGCCGCTGATCTCAACAAGGCACAGCCGGCACATCCCGGCCGGTTTCAGGTCGGGATGGTGGCACAGGTTCGGTATGTAGATACCATTGTCCAGGGCGGCATCAAGAATTATGCTTCCTTTGGGCACCGAAACGGGTATATTGTCTATATGTATTTTCACAAGCTCCATCCGGTTATGCCTCCAGTTTTTCCGGTTTCCCGGGAATACAACGCACCGCGTTGAATTTCTCAGGGCAGCTCTCCACGCAGACACCGCATTTGATACATTCGTGCTGTATAATCGCATGAACCTCTTTGGAAGATCCTTCAATGGCGTCGGTCGGGCAAGCCCGGGCACAGGCGCGGCAGCCGGTGCAATCTTCCTCAATTATCCTGAAGTGGATAAGTTCACGGCATACTCCCGCCGTACATTTATGATTAAATATATGGCTTTCATATTCATGCCTGAAATAACGGATGGTGGTAAGCACAGGGTTGGGAGCCGTCTGCCCGAGTCCGCACAGCGAGCCCTTTTTCACCCCTTCACCGATTTTGCATAGCAGATCTATATCGCCCGGCTTGCCTTTTCCGCTTACGATATCTTCCAGGATCTCAAGCATCTGGGAGGTTCCCAGGCGGCAGGGAATGCATTTCCCGCACGATTCCTTCCTGGCAAAATCCAGGAAATATCTTGCAACGTCAACCATGCATGCACCACTGTCCATAACAACAAGTCCGCCGCTACCCATGATGGTCCCCGCCTCTGCCAGCGATTCGTAATCAACATTCAGGTCAAGCAGGGCGGCGGGTACGCAGCCCCCCGACGGACCTCCGGTCTGCACCGCCTTGAATTTCCTGTTGCCCGGGATGCCGCCCCCTATGTCAAAGATTATTTCGCGCAGGGTGGTCCCCAGGGGAACTTCGATAAGCCCCGTTCGTTTGACATTCCCTACCAGCGAAAAGCTTTTGGTGCCTTTGCTCTCGCCGGTGCCCGATGAGCTGAACCAGCCGGGACCGTTCTGCAGTATTTTAGCCACACATCCGAGTGTCTCGACATTGTTTATCACGGTAGGTTTTCCCCATAATCCGGAGACTGCCGGAAAGGGCGGCCTGGGCCTGGGAACGCCCCGTTTGCCTTCGATGGAGGCCAGAAGCGCGGTTTCTTCTCCGCAGACAAATGCTCCGGCCCCTTCCTTGACCTTTATATGGAAATCAAAACCCGAATCAAATATATTATTACCGAC
The DNA here is from genome assembly GCA_007119075.1 of Bacteroidales bacterium. Taxonomy (GTDB): domain Bacteria; phylum Bacteroidota; class Bacteroidia; order Bacteroidales; family PUMT01; genus PXAP01. The sequence continues at coordinate 1,726 of SKQJ01000418.1, forward strand.
GAAATTGTATTTTTCGGCCTGACCGATGGCCTGCCGCAGACGTTTCAGTGCCAGGGGGTATTCGGCCCGGCAGTATATGTACCCCATGCTTGCGCCGGTGGCATAACCGGCAATGATCATTCCCTCGATCAGCGCATGGGGATCGCCTTCAAGAAGCGAACGGTTCATGAAAGCTCCGGGGTCCCCCTCATCAGCGTTGCAAACAAGGTATTTCGGACTTCCTTCTGCATTCCTGCAGAACTGCCACTTTTTCCATACGGGGAAACCGGCGCCTCCCCTGCCCCTTAGTCCCGAATCCCTGATCTCGTCAATGACACCTGAAGCAGAAAGGCCCAGTGCCCGTATCAGGCCCCTGTACCCGTCCCTCGCCAGATAATGATCAATATCACCGGGATCAATGATGCCGCAGTTATTCAGGACCTTTCTTTCCTGTGACCGGAACACCGGTGCCTCAAACAGATCAGGAATGCGGCCCACGCTGCCGAGGGCATGATCGCCGCAAGGCAGGTTATTTAAAATGTGCCGGTCGATCAATCCGGGAATCATTTTTGGGGTAATGTTGCCGTACAGGATCGCATGTTTACCGGGAATGGCGATGTAAACAAGAGGTTCGGCATAACAGAGTCCGACGCAGCCGGTTTCGGCAATATTGCACCGGATATTTTTCTCACGGACTGCCTCCCTGATCTTTTCAAGCACATCAAGGGCTCCGGCCGACCGCCCGCAGGTAGCAGTACCAACCATAATAAGCGGGTCATCGCCGTCATGTAATCCGCTCCATTTATCCGATGCACTTTTATACAGCCGGTCCGTGTCCATTCGCCCCCCGTTTTTTCTTATCCTGTCCGAATAATTTCCTTACAGACCTGGTTGTCAGGTTTGCCTTGACCTCATCATTGACCACAATGCAGGGCGCCAGGCTGCATGCGCCTATGCATGCTACCGTCTCCAGGGAATATTCCAGGTCCTCCCGTGTCTCCCCCGATTTGATGCCAAGCTGGTTCTCCAGTTCTTCAAGTATCCTGGGAGCATTTTTTACATGGCAGGCAGTGCCCCGGCACAACATGATATGCTTTTTGCCAATCGGGGCAAAGCGAAACTGGGCGTAAAAAGTGGCAACTGAAAATACCCTGCTTTCAGGGATGCGGAGAAATCCGGCAATTTCCTTCATGGAGGCCGGGGAGATGTAGCCGTTCACATCCTGCACCTTCTGAAGAAGAGGTATCAGCTCCTCTTCGCGGGACCGGAAACCGCTGAATATTGATTTATAATCTTCCACTTGCCTGTTTTTCAAAATATCCGGCACCTTGGGATGCCGCCAGATGACGAAGGTTCGGGTCAGATGCAAAATTCACTCAGGAGAACTGCACCTGCAAATATATTAATATATTTACATATCTGATTGCCGCGGCCAGGATTTATGATTACGGGTGGACCGGATGGATGAGAGAATAGGCATGGATCAACAGCAAGACCGGGTGCACAGCGCCATGACCCTGTCAACTGCATCGTCCACCTCTTCGGCCGATTCCAGTCCGAGTGTCAGACAATGGACATTAGGACTGTTTACGGTATAATTGAATGAATTTTGCCTTTCTTCGTCCGAGACCAGGGTCCCTTCACCGAAAATCTTCATGCCGATAATCCCCTTGCCGTTTTTCCTTGCTGTTTCAAGCACCGGCATAACTTCTCCGGGATCGGCATCCATATGTGATCCGTAGGGATTGATGCGGGCCATGATGACTTCGACCCAGGGTTCTTCAGCTGCAGTCTTTAGCGCCTCCAGGCTGTGACATGAAACGCCGACCTTTCTGACAATGCCATCCTGTTTTGCCCTGGAAAGGGCTTCCATCTGCTCTTTCATCTCTCCGGGCCATGCGCTGCTGCGCTGATAGTGCAGAAGCATGATATCAAAATAATCACTTCCGGTTTCGGTCCGGAAACGGTCGAGTGTTTCGGAAACAGGCGCAGGGTTTTCTCCCCCTCTGGGATGAGGCCATATCTTGGTCAGAAGAATCGTGTCTTCACGGGGAACCTCTCTAAGAATTTCGCGCACATAGGTGTGAGATCCATACATGTCGGCCACATCGAAAAACCGCAATCCCTTTTCATAAGCATGCCGGGCAAGCCTGACAAAACCGGGCACTCCCATACGGGTCTGATTTGTTTGTCCGCCGCTCCCCCTGGTGCCGGTGCCAAATGCCAGCCGGGGCACCATTAATCCTGTGGAACCCAGGCTTATCCTGTCTACGCCATTGTAAACCGGCGCGCACCGCACACCGGTAATTCCTGCCCCCAGTGCCACCGCACCCGTGATGCTTCTGGAAATGAACTGACGACGGTTCAGTCTTTTGACCATGATAAATAGTTTTAGGGCAATGGTGCCGTGAGGGAACAAATCAATTTATTAAACCGCAAGAAACAATTATTTTTTAAAATAAAAAAGCCTTCGGGCGGACTTTGGCAGGGCTCTGTCGGGCTTCCGGCGGCAACAGCGGCTCCTGAGGTGTTTCCGCCGGCACCAGTGGTTCCGGAAGTTTCGTGCTTGTTGCCGGCGGCTCCTGCCGGCAACAGCGGCTCCTGAGGTTTCGTGCTTGTTTCAGGCCGCACCAGCGGCTCCGGAGGTTTCGGGCCTGCTTCCAACAGCTCCCGCCGCCCACGGCTTACCTGCCCCGGTTTCGGACGCCTCCGGCTTTTGATCGGCCATCATGGAGGTGCAGGAAGTCAGCTTTCAATATCCCTGTCTATAACCTTCCCCGGAAGGGTTGTGAGCCCGGGCCAGATTTTTCTTCCCGGATAGACGGAAGTATGCACTCCGGTATGAACGCCGTCGCCGACTATGGCACCCAGTTTTATCCGGCCGGTACTGATTTTTTCACCCAGCAGCCTGGTGACTGCCGTGGCGCTGTCATGGCGCAGGTTGGAACTGATGAACCCCGCTCCCAGGTTGCAGCCGTCGCCTATGATGCTGTCGCCCACATAACTTAAATGGCTGACGTTAACGTTGTTTCCCAGGATCGAGTTTTTTATTTCCACCGCGTTCCCGATCCTGCAGCTGTCGCCGATCGAGCATGCGCCCCTGATAAAGCAATTAGGGCCGATGATGCAATTTTCACCGGTTATGATGTTCCCGTCAAGATAGGCGCCGCTTTTGATGATCGTTCCCTTTCCGATGCTGACCTTCCCTTTTATGACGGCGTTGCTTTCTGCGTATCCCTGGTTTCCTCCGGCAATGATTTCACCGAATTGTTCCTGGCATGAAAGCAAATCCCATGAATATTTGATCCTGAAAGGAGCCGGGGACGGATCACCGGCAGACGGTGGCGGGTAAAAGTCAGCCGCATCGGTCAGCCGGCCGGTCTCAGGCTGTCCTGTCCGGGACAGGTCGTCGATAATCTCGAACCTGAATTTTTCGGTAAGTCCGGTATTCCTGAAAAGGTGATAGAACTCTTTAAGCACTATGACCGAAAGGTCATCATGCCGGACGGATGCATATTCAAGGGCATATTCAAGAAGGGTTTTGTTAAAAATCCTCAGCAGCGCATTTGGCTTGTTGAAAGTCAGGGGAAAGCACCCTTTTGTCCGGGCCGTTGCAAGTATTTTGTGGCTCACCTGTCTGGTTTTAGAATCCTGCCGGGGCTGTAAGCATTAATAAGGAATTCCGGGAATCATATACGATCCTTACGGATATATTTTGCTGACTCAAAAGTATAACATAAAAATTCCTGTCCGCCAGCCTCCATGTCCTGAGAGAGGTGAGCGCAGTATGGCCGGCTATAAAACTGTCAAGAACGCCCAAAAACGTATGGTAACCGTAATAGGTGGGTATCCAGATCACAGAAGACCAGGTCCTGCCGTTGTCCACAGATTCCCTGTCGTGCTCAAGAACCTTGCCCTGAACGTGTTCGGCAAGGGATTCGGCGAATGTAGTATTTGTGATGCAGGTGTCGACAGGCTGGGAAGATGCCCTGCCATGGAGAGTGGTGTGTTGCAATGATACAAACAGGAGAGCAGAAGCAAAAATGAATGGCATTTTGAGGGAAAACCTGAGTATGGGCAGCTTTATCATATTTTCTGATTTATGGCAGCTGATCTGTCCGTTAAGCGGCGGGGATTTCCATCGTAACCGCTAACGGGCGTCTCACGAAAGGCGGATCACCCTGCTTACAGCGTCATCAATTTGTCCGGGCGATTCCAGCCCGAGTGTCATACAGTGAATATTGGGACTGTTCAGCGCAAACCTCAATGATCTTTCCCGCTCTTCTGCCGAAGTATTATCGCCGTTCCCGAATATCTTCATGCCGATAACTCCTTTCCCGTTCCTGCTGGCAGTCTCCAGCAGGCCCATCACATCTTCGGGAGTGCCATCCATGTGATTATGGAAGGGATTGATCCGGGCAAGAATTACATCTGCCCAGGGATCTTCGACGGCCACTTTCATTGCATCCCAGTTATGGCAGGATACGCCCACGGTTTTAATGACCCCGTCCTGTTTTGCCCTGGACAGGGCATCGACAAAGCTCTTCTTCTCTTCCTGCCACCGGCCGTTCATCATGCAATGTAAAAGCACTATATCGAAATAATCGGTCCCGCACTCGCTTCGGAACCTGTCAATCATCTCTTTTGGGGATTGCTTTTCCAGCCATGCGGGCTGGGTGGTCCATATTTTTGTCAGAAGAATGGTTTCTTCGCGGGGCACCTGTTTCAGGACTTCTCTTACATACTGGTGTGAGCCGTACAGATCGGCCATATCATAAAATTTCAGTCCCCGGTCATATGCGTGCCTTGCGAGCCTGACAAATTCATCGGTTCCCAGCCGTGTCTGGTTGGAGGCCCGTCCGCCCCCGTGTGATCCCGTGCCCAGCGCAATGCGGGGAACCATCAATCCGGTGGAACCCAGGCTCACCCTATCAATCACTCCCCGGGAGTGGTAATCATAGCTTATATTTGCCAGGCCCGATCCAAGGACTGCAGCCCCGGTAAGACTTCTCTGAAGAAACTGACGGCGGTTAATTTTTTTTATCATAGCCCTTGTGTTAGTATCGGAACCTGTTCAAAAATAATCACTTTACAATATATATAAAAACGTTGAACTGTTTATTTTGTTTAAGCTGCTATTAGATTTGTCCCGAAGGGTCAGGTTCACCTCACTCCTTATGCCGGATCACTGAAAAAGACAGAAACCTCCCCTGTCGGATCCACCAGACCACCTTTCAACCTGGGGAGCGCAGTTGTATTATGAGGCGGCCTCCTGGCTTAATGAGAAGGGCCCATTAAATATAGTTGTGGCCCGTCAGGCACCCCCCCCAACAAAAAAAGCCCCTGAATATCAGGGACCTTAGGGCAGCGGTAACGTTTCCGGAGATGGATAACATACCGGATCCACCAGACCACC
>SKQJ01000200.1 GCA_007119075.1 Bacteroidales bacterium
ATTGGCTGACACTCCTGAGATTCATAAAAGACACTCTTGGTATCCCAAATGAAAGCGACGCCTTGAGATCATATTCAGGCTGGTGGGATGAATTTTCAGCTGAAGAACAAAATGGATTGGATTTAGTTGGATTCAAGGCTCTCCCTGCCGGTTACCGAGAACCTTTATCTGATGATTCGGGGGGCTTTCATGGCAATAAATCATGGGCTACGTTTTGGAGCACTACCGAAATTACGGATGGCACACATATTTATGTATTACAGTTAAGCCCATATATGCCTACACAAGTAAGCCACGACGGAGGATATAGCGCTATATACGGACCAACAAACATGGGCTTGAGTATAAGGCTGATAAAAGAAGAGTGAATATGCAGTGTCTATTAATCGGTGCTTAGCTTCACATCCTTGAACATAAATGGATTGTCACTGACTCTCAGTGTTTTTCCGCTGGCAGTGGTCACATTCCTGATAATGACTTCCCTTGTCCGGACATAGGGAAATTTCTCTACGAAGGATTCATCGGTCATATGCCTGTTGAAGTTAGCAAAAATGGCGGGGCCCTGGTAGTCCGCCGGATGGTTAGTATCGTCGATATGAAGGTTTTCGATGGTGATACGTTCAGGCATATAACAGGTGTAGCCGAAATCATGCTGCCCGGAATAGGACCCGCCGATCAGGCTGGCACTGGTCGTTCTGCCGCCCGAGGGTACGAAGACACAGTTTCGGATGATGAAGTCTCCCTGCCACGTGCTGCCGTAATCGGAACGCAGATTAATAAGTGACCATCCGTAGATGGTGGAATTTTCCACGATAAAGGTCCCGCTGCCGATAGCGTTTATTCCCTGGTGTCCCAGGGTCGAGTTGCGTATGGTGGCATTGGCAACGCCCATATGAGCATCGAACCGGGAAAAGGTACAGTTGTCCAGAACAAGATTCTTGCAATAGTTGGATCCCATGATTCCCCAGTAGGCCCGGTCATTGATGTCATTCGTCTGACTGCAATTTATGAATGACACGTTGAGAGCCCGGTTAAGGGATATGTCGTAGCTGCCCATGGGCACCGGAACACCTGCAGAACCAATGGTCTGGTAGGTTTTGCGCCCGGTCAGGATGGTGTTGCGGACTATCACGTAGGCGCAGTCGCGGATATTGATGAAGCCGCCATAAGGGGCTCCGTGGTCGCCTTCACCGGTAACATAGTGTTCCAGCCCATCCAAAAGCACATTGGAACGCCTTATCGCTATGCCCCGGCTGTAATAGGTGTATCTTGATTCTGCCTGGTTGGCAATTGTTGTGAAACGTCCTCCGGTTATGGTCAGTGTTTTCTCATCGATGGGCAGGGCAGTGATGTCCGTGATCTGGTCGAAGTCCCAGATGATTGGAGCATCCATATCGACATTGCCGTCTTTGTCTGCTATAAAGATATCCGTTTGCGGCGCCCCATCGTTCTGGTTCGGTCCGAAACGGATGTAACGTCTGACATTGGAATTGGTGACGGTGATAAGGCTGGGGCCGGGCAGGGAGACGTCAATTTTCTCCTGGTTTCTTTTAAGTGAAGATAGCCCCTCGGGTTTGAACGGCTGAAGACCGGAACTGACAATGAAAACATGTGCGTTACGATTTTCGACGTTGGTGTCATCAATGATAAATGCAGCAGTACCGAAATCGGTGTCGGTGCGGATGACTGCCGTGAGGTCCTTTCCGCCGATATAATAGGTGGCCTCCTCATCGGCTTTCACGGGAAGACCGTGCTGGTTGGCGAACGCATGGGTTGCGGCGATGGCGGCTATGTCATCGGTTTTACCGTCTCCCCTGGCGCCGAATTCACTATAGCGGATCAACCCGTGGGCTTTGAATTTACGGGCATCCCTTTGGGATACATTTATGAGTAATTCCCCATTTTCACCGGTTCGTACCTGGGTTTTATTCCTGTTGGATGTTATAACCACATTTTCCGGCAGGTTTCCGGTCTGCCCCTGTGCCATGCTGAATACACTGAAAAACAGGAAGAAAAATAAGAGCATATGTTGCATAAGTGAAATGTTTTTAAATTCAATTGATTTGCCCGATGGATCTTGCCGGATAATTCCTGCCATGTGAGCCGGAAGATATTTACGCATAAAAATCATCATTAATCGGCACTTTTTACTCATTATCCCGGAAAAAATTTTGAACCCGATGCAATTTGAAAAATATATTGGTTGCAGTATCTTTAGAAATATTAAGCGCAACATTAGCCATAGCCGGGCATCGAACTCAAATGAACCTACGCGGCAAATAATTGCAAATAATTTATCCATTTAAGAATAATGGTCAATGACTCAGGTAAAGAGATTTTTCAAAAGAAACTCACATAATGGTTTTTTTAAAGCTCTTGCGGGTTTGGGCAGATCTTTAAACCGGTTTTATGAAAACAGGAACCATGATATCTATAGTAACGGAGAGCTGACCGTGATAAAAAAAATAGCAAAACATAACCCTGCGGTCATTATTGATGGTGGAGCCAATACAGGAAGCTATTCTTTGCTGGTCAATAAATTCTGTCCCGGTTCGCTGGTTTATTCCTTCGAACCCGTCAAAAGCACCTTTGAAAGACTAAAAGAAAATGTAGCGGATCACATTAATATAATCCCTGTCAACAAAGGGCTTTTTAATGATAACTGCACCAGGGAAATAAATTTGTATGAATCCAATGTTCATTCTTCGCTGTATGATATTCAAGGATTGCCTTACGAATCAAAAGGAAGGCATACTATAGAGCTGGTATGCGGCGATGACTTCATGAAGAATTATAATATAGATGATATCGATTTATTGAAGATTGATGTTGAGGGCGCTGAATATGATGCAATTCTTGGATTTGAGGATCATCTTGAAAAAGGGAAAATAAAAGCGGTTCAGTTTGAATATGGCTACATAAACATATTTACTAAAAAATTGCTTATCGATTATTATAATTACTTTGAAGGCAAGGGTTACGCGATTGGCAAAATTTTTCCAAAAACTGTTGAGTTCAGGAAGTATGAGTTTAAATATGAGGATTTTTTAGGACCGAATTTTATTGCTGTGAAGAAAACAGAAACCGGATTGATCAGTTCGCTAATGAGAAAATAGCGATCCGGCCGGATTTATCATGCCTGCGGACACATATTGATGTTTTTGCCGGCGTGCCGGGGAAGATGATTATTATTCTCCTGCCTTTGGAGCCCCTATCCAGCCCGTTACACGAAAGGTATATACAAGTTCTACAGGCCCTGTCGGCGTTTCATGGATCTCATTATGTGTTTTATTGATACTGACAGGAATGGTCAGAGGTATTTCATCGTTACCTGAACCTAAGTTCCGGAGCAACTGGAAATCAACTTCCACCAGTTCATAGCCGGATATTTCCTCATAACCATCTTCATCTTCCACTACTGATCCCGGGTCCTCGCCGATATCGTAAATTCCATAGAACCCAAAACCATTTACACACTGAGAATGGGAGCAATCCGATGCTTCCAGATCAATTTCTACCGGCCAGAACTGTATACTGACCCTGTCCTGTCCTGCAGGAACTACTCCAAGAGCAACACTTGCCTTATATAGCTCAGCCGGTATTTCTTTTTCTGCCCTGCCAATAAGCAGAGACTGGCCATCCTGGCAGGGGTGGGTTTGGATCACCTTCAGGGTAGGGATCAGGGTTCTGGGCCCCGATTCACCCAAATTCTGGACCGCCATATATTGAGAGCTCCTGCCCAGGTTAATGCGGTTAATTGTGTACAATCCCGAATGCGTAAAGGTAATATCTGACGAAGTGTTTACCCTTGTTGGCGGATCGCCCGCCAGGAAATGTTCCTCATATAGTGCTTCAACATTCAAATGGACCCATACTTCTGCCTTATCCTGCGAAATCGCGGAATAACAAATACAAATCAGTGAGCAAAAAATGATTGCCGGAATGGCGGTTTTTAGTTTCTTTTTCATAATGGCCTGCTTTCCTTTTAATTAATATTTTGGATTTAGTAATATTATGTGGAAATGAGTGGGTTTTACGGCATTTATAAATAAAAGTAGTAAAAAAAGTAATTCAGCTCCTGCTTTTTATGGGAATTATATCCGGAGTTGCATACAAAGAAATGGTTAATTGATAACCTTTTTCATTTACTTGATCAAAAAAAAGCTGCATGGGTTTAAATTTTCCATACATTTATTTGATTCATGCAATTTTAACCTTAACAAAAAGCTTATGAAAAAATTCTGGACTTTTTTGATCATTCTGACCATTCCGGCACTCGCTTTCAGCCAGGGCAATATCGGAATAAGTGCTCAGGGTGGTATGACATTGCCCATAGGGGATTTTGGCGACCTTGTCAAGCCGGGTTACGGCGGAACCGGATTCCTGTTCTTTGAACTCTCTCCTGGTATAGAAATCACAGCTACGTCAGGAAAATTCATGTGGGATTTAGATTCGGAAGAATTTGATGTAACCTTATCCTCAATACCTTTGCTTCTTGGTGTTCGCTACTATTTAGGCGAAGGGGGCTATGCTCCTTATGCAGCACTGGAAGGGGGGTTGCATTTCCTTAAAACTGAGGGTCCTGGCATGGTGAGCGAGACGGAAGAATTCGGATTTGGCATCGGAGGCGGTTTGCTGTTTCGTGTTACAGGTAATTTTTTCATTGATCTTGGCGTGAAATACAATTCAATTTCAGATAGTGAAGCCAATGATTATTCATCTGATTTCTTAAGCTTTATACTTGGTTTGAGAATTGCTTTCAAATAGTATAAAAAATAACTATGTTAAATTTAATAATTAGGAAAAATGGTAAATTATCGGTTAGTAAAAAGAACTTTATTATGTATTCTGATTTCATTTTTTCTCTTTCCTGCCACGCATCCTTTTTCAGGGTATCAGGCGTCTGCAGAAGACAAGCCCATTACTATAGCTGTCATACCCCTCGAATACAGGGGAGACACCAGATTTTCGCGCGTTAATGCTGGTGAGCAGATCAGTGCATTGCTGACCGATTTCATGGTTAATCAGCAAGTTAATTTTCAACTGGTGGAACGTGATCGGTTAAACACGATCCTTTCTGAGCAGAATCTAATAAGCTCGGGTGTGGTCGACCCTTCCCGTGCAGTTGATTTAGGGCGTCTTCTTGGTGCAGATGCTCTTATATTCGGCACTGTCACCCAGTTCAATCTTGAATCTACCGGAAGGGTCAGAGTAGGGAGAGTAGGTGTAGGCGGAACAAGGGGGCGTGTTGGCCTCACTGCCAGGATGGTGAATGCAGAAACGGGTGTTATTCTCGGATCTGTGCAGGGGAGCGGATCGGCAACAGGCGCATCTTTTGATGCCAGGATGCAGAATGTGAGTTTTCGTGGGGCGGAGTTTATGGAAAGTGCTATTGGTCGAGCCACTTATGATGCGGTAGATGACATAGGAGCAAGCCTTGTAACTATGGTTAGCGAAAATGCCGGTAAAGTCAGCAGGCCGGCAATGCGTGAGGTCCGGATGGGAAAGATCGTTCAGCTGCTTGAAAACGGGGTGATAATTAATGTGGGCGCAAACGACGGGGTAAGGGAAAAGCAGCAGCTTCAGATCGCCAGACTGATGCAGGTCCAGGGAGTTGATGAGGCAGTGCGGATTCCTGTAGGAACTATTGAGATAGTGAGCGTGCAGAGTACCGCATCCGTTGCGATATTTGTCGACGGCGGGGACGATGTGAGAGAAGGAGATGTGGTGCTGTTTGAATGAATATGCTTCCGGTATCACCGGAAAACATCACTCCTCAATTTCCCTGTGGTAATCCTGCAGTGATTTCACCTTGTATTTGCCGTTGAGCCGTTCCTTTATTCCCTGGGTGGCGGCAAAAGCGGCCGCGGTGGTTGTGATGTAGGGAATGTAGTGCTTAATGGCCGTTTTGCGGATATATGAATCATCGTATTCGCTCAGCTTGCCCGCAGGAGTATTGATGAGCAGGTCAATATGTCCGTTAACTATGGCATCGATAATATTCGGACGGTGCTCGTGGAGTTTATTGATAAAAAGGGCCTGGATCCCGTTGGCTTCGAGGAAATCTTTCGTGCCGCCCGTTGCCATGATCCTGAATCCCATATCCTTGAAATTGTGAGCAGTTTTGAGGATCTTATCCTTATCGCGGTCGGCAATGGTTATGAGCACCGTTCCCGATATCGGCAGCGGTATTTTTGTGGCTTCCTGTGATTTGAAGAATGCCAGGCCGAATGAATTGGCCATGCCCATAACTTCACCGGTAGACCGCATTTCGGGACCAAGCACCGGATCCACATCAGGGAACATATTGAAGGGGAATACCGCTTCTTTTACCCCAAAATGATTGATCTTCCGGCGCTTCAGGTCAAAATCGCCCAGTTTTTTCCCCAGCACAATCTCCGTGGCTATTTTTGCCATCTGGATGTTGCAGACCTTTGACACAAGCGGAACAGTTCGGGAAGCGCGGGGATTCGCCTCGAGGATATACACCACATCATTATAAATGGCATACTGGATGTTCATCAAGCCGACGACCTTCATCTCAATAGCAATTCGCCGGGTATAATCCTCAATTGTACGGATCGCTTCTTCAGGTATGATTACCGGCGGGATCACACATGCTGAATCGCCGGAATGAATACCGGCATATTCGATATGCTGCATGACCGCAGGTACGAAGGCATCGGTGCCGTCGGCAATGGCATCGGCCTCGGCCTCTATGGCGTCTTCGAGAAACATATCGATCAGCAAGGGGCGATCGGGGGTAACATCAACGGCGGCGGTGACATATTGCCGCAGCATTTCCTCATCCAGCACTACTTTCATTCCACGCCCGCCCAATACATAGGAGGGGCGCACCATCAGCGGATAGCCAATGCTGTTGGCTATCTCAACGGCTTCTTCCAGAGTGCTGGCCATGCCCGATGGTGGCTGGGGGATATTAAGTTTTTCCATTATCTTCCGGAAACGGTCACGGTCCTCTGCAAGGTCAATGGTTTCGGGACTGGTTCCTATTATATTCACACCGTTGGCTTCGAGTTCCCTGGCAATGTTTAACGGCGTTTGTCC
>SKQJ01000292.1 GCA_007119075.1 Bacteroidales bacterium
AGGAATTCGGCAGTGATAAACTTGTCCTCATTCATCACAATGTTCCTGGGATTTGCTTTTCCCGAAGTTGAGCCTTGCCACTCATTGAAATACCAGTCTTCGTCGGGAATGGCTGTCAGGGTAACCCGCTCACCGTTATATTCTTCGAGGTAAGGGTCTGCATCCACAATACCGGATCCAATGACTGATAAGGAAAGTGTATAGGGCTGGCTGTACAATCCGTAAACAAGGGTTGAGGCAAAAAATAAAAAGATGACAGCCTTTAAAAGTCGTTTAGCAAAAATGAGAGTAGAGATATTTTTTTTCATAAACCTTTAGTTAACAAATATTTGGTGGGGGTAATACTAGTCGCGCGCTCCGCCATTCCCGAACATGCAGTTACTATAGCCTGCCATCTGGTTGGGTTTTGATGAGAGTAATCGTACTAAAATCTTCCGAATTATTGGATCCTGTGATAATATAGCCGCCATCCTTTGCTATATCAACTGATTCGGCCCGCTGGCGGCCACTTCCTCCAAAAGTCCTGAAAAATATCTCATTACCATCAGGATCTGTTTTAAGCAGGAATATAACATGGTTTTCATCGGTCAGCTCCTGTGTGCCTGTTATAATATAATCACCTTCTGGAGTAACTTTAATACATGTCGCGGTATGATTGACATCTCCTCCATATGTATTAGTCCACAGGGCCTGTGCTATATCCTCCCCGATTTGGCCCAGGTAAACATTCCTGATACCGGTTGCAGGGTCTGTGGCTGTACCCATCACAATATATCCTCCTCCGGGAAGGGAAAGTATTCTCCTGCCATAATCATCGCCGCTTCTTCCGTAGGTGTAAGGATAGGTTACAATTCCGGAAGGATTGGTTTTGACAATAAAGATGTTTGATCCGCTTTGTCCCGGGTTTGGGTAGCTCCGGGTTGAACCGGTGTAAATGAAGCCGTAATTTGTTTCTATTATGTCCAGCCCTTTGTCGTCATCTACTCCTCCGTGGGTTCTGGACCATCGTGTCGATCCTTCAGGATCGGTTTTTACAATACGGATATTGGTATTACCGGTTACAGGGTCAGCAGCTGTTCCGAGCATAACAAACCCTCCATCCCTGGTTTCGGCAAGACTGTAACCAATTTCATCGGTGTTGCTGTTATAGTCTCTCGCCCAGATTTTGTTTCCCTGATTGTCGGTTCTGACAAGATACATTCTTTTCATATTTCCCGGCCCTGAAGTTGTGCTTCCCAGGATGGCGAATCCTCCATCTGAGAGCACGATAAAGGTATTGGCACGATCGTCGCCATCTCCGCCGAAGTATTTGACGTTGCCCATCTCATTGCCATACTCGTCGGTCCGGATGAGGACGATATCCACTCCGGATTCTTCGGTCACGGTATTGCCGACCATAACATACCCCATGTCATCTATGGCCTTCACGCCTATGCCTTCTTCTATTCCGTGATAGGAGAAAAACTTGATGAAGGATTCGGCGCCTGCGGGACCGGATGATTCCCGTTCGCATGAAACTGCTATTATCAATAATGAAAACAAAAGTCCCGGGAGTGATGCCTTTATCTTATGAGATCCGTACATGGGAGATTACATTTTTGTGATTCTGTAGAAAAGATAGCGGTATCCAATAGAAAAGGAGAGATTGTCTGTTATAAAATCTCCGTCTGTATAATAATAACGGAATGTTGTTTCCTGATCCCATCGGTTTTCCGGAATAACCAGTTCAGTCAGCCCGTAATAATACCTCATGTCAAAAAATATATGACCCCTGGGTATTTTGAATTTGACACCGGCGCCTATTAATGCACTGAAAGTGCCCTGACTCCTTTTTTCGCCGATATTAAGCATATTGCTTTCAAAAATATCACGATTGCCATTTAAATACATTAACCTGTAATTTGTTTGGGCACTCAGAATCAGCCCGTATGAAGCCCCGGCCCTTAAATAAGGGTTAAGCCTGCCGCCGGGCAGGTCATAGGTCAGAGATACCGGAAATTCCAGCTTCTGGTGAGTTTCTCTCTTATAAATCTCAGCAAAATTGTACCTGATGTTATGTGCAAAGCTGTTCCTGGAATAAATGCCTTCCATGTTCAATTCCAGGTTGTTGTTTAGAAAAACGGATGCTCCGGCACCGAGCTGGGTTTCAGGAAGCAATGAAAAATAATTATCGTCGGTGGCTGGATTATAAGGTCCGTAACTGGTAACCACGGTTGCCGATGTGAGATTTCCACCTAAAAATGCCGCAATTGAAAATGCCGGGCGGGTGCTGAAATTTGAAAACATGAAAGCAAACTCGGCGGGATCGCCGGGTTGTATACGGTATTCAGGATTTTCCCGTAAGAACCCGATCATTGCGTTCTCGGCCTGTGAGATTTTGTTATCGAAAAGATATGAAAGTATTATTAATCTTTGTGCCCGTGTTTTTTCTTCGTGTGTGAATCCGTTTCTGATGCATTCATCAAGCAGTTCAGGGATTTCTTCAATAAGTCCTCTTTCAAACAATGTCTCAGCTCTCTCAAGCATTGAGGGACAGTTATCCTGCGATCTCAGGATTTGCAGGACAAAAGGGATAAAAAGCAGGGACAATAACAAAGCAATCCTTAAATATAGGATTTTCATAGGGTTAGGTTTCTGGTTCAGTTAGTTATTGGTTAACTGGGGACATGATTCCATGTAGGGAATGTCTTCCCCGATAAATTGATTCCATTCTGCCTGGGTCATATTCCTTGTGAGTCTTTCGCATATCATCGAAGCAAGTTCACCGGAATTCATGGTCCAGGCACGGAGCCTTGCCTCCTGCCGGCTGCCTGTCACCATTTTATCTCCGTTTGAGCTGAAAGCCACCGTTCGCACCCATGAACCATGCTCTCTGAGCACTACGGGACTGGAATTCAGATTTTGGGCATTCCATATGCGGATGGATCCGTCGAAGCTGGTGGAGGCTATAAGTTTATCGGCAGGGCAAAATTCTATGTCAACTACGCGGGCAGAATGTCCGGATAGCGTAGCCAACCGGTTGCCGCTGGAAACAGCCATGATTGATATTTCCCCTCCTATGCTGCCTGCGGCCACTCTGGAGCCATTACTATTAAAAGCCAGTGAAAGTATATCGTTTCCCGGCTCATCATGGATTATACGTGGAGAGGCTCCCTGTTCATTTTCAAAAATTATGATCTGCCCCGCACGAGTTCCGGCCGCTATCATTCGCCCATCAGGCGATACTGACAGGGCAAGCACTTCAGAATCTGTTTTTCCTATGACTGTATTGTTGCCTGATCTGATGTGGTGCTTCACAATTGAATTGTCTGAGCCCGCAAATATGATATTTTCATAATCGGCATCGAAATCCATGGCAATTACCCGGTTGTTTCCCCAATTTATTCTAGTTGGAGTGCGGGAGTTGCTGGTAGGATTGATCATCTGTATTCCGGTGCCGTCAGTTGCAATAGCCAGCCATTGTCCGTTTGGGGACACTGCCAGTAAATTATTTACCACTGAAGTGCTTATGAGTGTTTCGGGAGTTTTGCTGGTGTCGTTCACATCCCATCTCAGAACCTGCCCGTCTGAGGAAGCGGAGTAGAAGACCGTGCTGTTTGGTCTGAAAACCACTGAATTGACCGATTCCGTATGGGCCTGATACATGTTGTGATCATTGCCGTAAAGGTGCTGCACCGAGGTGATTAGTCCTGTAAGGATATCCGGAATATAGGATTCTCCGTTATATCTTTCATTGAAAACATGAGACTGGAATGCAAGCAAAGCTTTAAGATCAGGATTGTTTTCCTGCAGGGATCTTACTGCCAGAGATTGTGAGATTGTATGCATCCGCCTGGTAAGTGCCTCCGGCATAATTTCTCCGGCCAGCCCGGAGAGATCATTACGGGCAACAGGTTGATCTGGAACCGGTGCCGGGGGGTCAGGTTGCCGGGTTGGCTGTGCTTCAGCGGTCTCCCGGGGTGGTGCTGGCCGGGCGGTTTCTGCGGGCGGCAGCATTTGCCCTTGTGAACCGGGCAGTTCTCTGACTGTTGGAGCCGGCAGATCCCTTGGGGATCCCGGGGGCTGATCATTATCTGGTATTTCCCAGGAATAAAGATCAGTTGTTTCTTCAGGATCCGGTTCTCCAAAAGCTATGTCATTTTGCTGTGTAGCCGGACTTTCGATGGGCGGTGTTTCATCAGGTATGCCATTTACAGCCTCATCTGAATGATCTTCCTCTTCATATTGCTGACTCGCAGGCGATCTTTCACGGGTCACAAAGGATTCAACCTGTGTGATTATTTCTGAAGTTATATCTGTATTGTAGAAAACCATTCCCACCGTTAACAATCCAAGAATAATTGCTGTTAATGTGAAGGCTTTCCGCAGTTTGGCCGATCTTTTTGCCCTGATATATTTTTTATATTCATTATATTCATAAGCTTCATGGCTCAGGCTCAAATACTGCATGGTCCTCTCAAATGCAGTATTGTGTCTTTTCGCCCACTGGTAGGTAGGCTGATATTTTTCTTTCCAGAGCAGGGCCCTCCGGAGTTCGGGTTCAGACAAAAGTTCTGATTTGCCCATTTGATATAATCTGGAGGATTCAGCCAGCTGCAGATATATGTAGACTGATTCAAATTCGTCATCAACCCAGGATTGAAGCCTTCCCCATAATTTGACAAGGCTCTCATGAGAGAGTTCAATGATTGATTCCTGACCAAGTTCGACATCGTGGCGGGGCAGAAACAATTTACGTCCGGGTTGGCGGAAGCACTCAATAACTTCGATTACCTCTTCTGTACTGGACCGGGTTGTGAATGCTAATTCACTAACAGACAACCTATTGGAAACTTCAATGTTCTCTGAAATCTTTTCGGTGAGCGCCTTGAATATGTTTTCACATAATTTGCGGCCGTTTTCTGATAATTCCTTATATGCTTCTTCGGCTGAGATCGCCACTGAATTGTCAATGCCGCCAACTGCTTCGTATTCACTTAATGAAAGAGGCTTGTCGACGTTCTGCTCCAGCCAGTAATCCCATATGCTGCTCAAAACATGTTGCAGCAATGGCAGCTGATAGGTCTTTTCCACAACATCCCTTAAAAGCTGCTTCTCCAGACCGGGTTCAATTTCTGTTCCCCATTTGGCAGCGGGCAGATGAATCACTTTTTTCAGTTCTTCACTAGTCAACTGGGGGAGCTTGTAATGGCTTTCTTCGATCAGATGGCCCAGCGGGATGATTTGATAACATTGTTCAAGGAACCCTGAACGGATGGAAACCAAAATATGAACAGGAATTTTCCTGTTATTTCTTGCTTCGGTCAGCAACCTTATAAATTCCTCGCATTTTCCGGTATAGGGTTTCTTGTCTTTTTTTTCGGATTGAATGCAAAGATCCTCGAAATTGTCTATGATAAGCAGAATGCTTTCCTTCTTGCCTTTCTGAATTTCCTGCAACGAGTCTGAAAGTCCCTGAGGACCTCCGTGAAGTTGTGCCGCAATGCTGTCGGGCTGAATTTTTTCTTCGCCCCGTCCCCTGTTTTTGTTGGCACTTTCCGCGAGAGCTGAGGATAGATTTTCAACGGGCGAGTTACCGGGCCGGGTAGTGATTATTTTCCAGGATGACCCGGCATAAGGTCTGTGTTTTGTGATTTCCGGAATGATCCCGGCATTAATAAGGGAGGTTTTGCCCGCTCCCGAAGCGCCAATCAATGCAACAAACCTGTTTTGTATTATTTTTTCAATGATTATGCCCGACTGCTTTTCTCTTCCAAAAAAATGGTTGCTTTCAGTGGAGCTGAACGGACGCAGTCCGGGATATGGATTATATGAATTTTTTGCGGTTATCATGATCGAACCAGTAAATGTAACCTTGTGAAAGTTTCCTGCCAGCAATTTCCCAGATCCGTTGTCTGGTAATTATGCATATAAGAACTGTCTGTTAGATTTTATTGTTGTTTACTTCCCACTATAACAAGCCTGAAAGATATTTGTTGAACTGCTCAATGCAGCCTCAGGCGGCAGTGGGATCAATGGTCAATTGCCTCAGCCAAAACGATAATGTATATTTATTGTGCATTAACAAATATACGATTTTTGTTTAAGGAGATCGATACTAAAGGTTGAGTTTTTTTGATTATGCCTATGTCCGGAACAGAGTGGTAATTTATTGGGGGTTGGCTGTTTTCTCCCTGGTCTGCCGGGTGATCCGTCTCCGGCAGCAACAAAGGAATTTTATTTGGGTATATATATAATAATTTAATATATTTCGGGTTTTTATACTTTATTAATAAATCCTAAACCTTATCTAACGTTATGATACTATCTGGAAAAAAAACAGGTATATTGCTGATTGTTTTGTTGTTAATCATCCCGGGGACTGCATCTCTCAAAGGCCAGGTGATGCCGGAGATACTCATTGAAGGAACATTGGATGAACAATTGGATTTCATTCATCACCGGACAATAATTTATGAAAATTTCAGGGCTATCCGTGAAGACATGTTCCAGCAGGTAAGAAGAAATTCCCTTGACTCACTGAACGCTGCGAAACAGGAAATTAATTCCCTGGCAATCGAACTTAACAATTCAGGCACCGAGATCGATTCGCTGCTGTTAACTCTCCAGAACACCAGGAATGAACTAAACCAGGCAATAGATAACCGGGACAGTATTTCATTTTTGGGGATCCCCCTGGTTAAAGCAACCTACAATCTGGTCGTGTGGGCAATAATCGGCGGCCTGGGCGCCATTCTTATTTTCGGGCTGCTGCTTTTCTCCCGTAACCGCACCGTAACTGTGAATACCCTCAATCAGCTAACTGAATTAGAGGAAGAATTTGAAAAGTATAAAAAGAATTCCAGGGAGCAAAGAGAAAAACTTGTGATGGACCACTTTAATGAAATAAAAAAATATAAGGAACAGATAGGTTAAAGCCATACGCCGCTACACAATTTAATTACTTAGGAAAGAATGCATTTGTCTGATCAGAACAGGTGCATTTTTTTTGTGCACTGGCTTATGGTGCAGGTTTCCCGGGCAAATATTGAAAATAAATCTTATATTACATCCAAATAATATAAAG
>SKQJ01000347.1 GCA_007119075.1 Bacteroidales bacterium
CGGGGTAGTCGGTTATGAAGGTGGGCTGGATCAGCTTCGGTTCGCATGTCTCGCCAAAGATCTCATCTATGAGCTTGCCCCGCCCCATGGTATCGTCAACCTCGATTCCGAGTTTCCGGGCTGTCTTCGCCAGCTCTTGCTCGCCCATTGAAGAAATGTCGATTCCGGTAAATGCCTCAATGGCTTCGTACATGGTATAGCGCTTCCATGGCCTTTTGAAATCAATTGCCTTATCGCCTGAAGCGATACGTGTGGAGCCTGTCAGATCAATGGCTGCCGTTTCAATCATTTCTTCCGTAAGGTCCATCATCCAACGGTAGTCCTTGTAAGCGACGTAAAGCTCCATCTGGGTGAATTCGGGATTGTGAAAACGGCTCATGCCTTCATTCCTGAAATCTTTCGAAAACTCGTAGACCCCTTCGAAACCTCCCACAACAAGCCTTTTTAAATAAAGCTCATTGGCAATCCGCAGATAAAGAGTCATGTCCAGGGTATTGTGATAGGTTGTAAAGGGACGCGCCGCCGCTCCCCCGTACAATGGCTGCAGAACAGGGGTTTCCACTTCCAGGTAGCCCCGCCGGTTGAGGAAATTCCGCATTGAATCAATCAGCCTGGTTCTCTTTAAAAACACCTCCCTGACATGGGGATTGACTATGAGGTCAAGGTACCTCTGCCTGTATCGCTGATCGGGATTTGTAAACGCGTGGTATATTTTGCCTTCCTTTTCCTTTACCACGGGCAGTGGGTGTAGTGATTTGGCCAGAATCTTGAATTCTTTGACATGGATTGAAATTTCACCCATCTGAGTGACGAATACGAAGCCCCTGACGCCTATTATATCGCCAATATCCAGCAATTTCTTAAAGACGGTATTGTACAGTGTCTTGTCATCCTCCGGACAAACATCGTCCCGCCTGAGGTAGATCTGTATCCTTCCATGCTGGTCCTGCAGCTCGGCAAAGGATGCGCTGCCCATTATGCGGCGGCTCATTATCCTTCCGGCAATACTGACATCCCGGAGATCATCTGAACCGGGCTTGTAATTATCCAGGATTTCCCTTGAGGTGACGTTTGTTTCGTAACCCTCTGCAGGAAAAGGATCTATCCCCAGCCTGACCAGCTCGTCCAGGGCCTGTCTTCTTATTTGTTCCTGTTCGCTTAATTGCAAATGATCCATATTTAAAAATTTTTTGCAAAGATAGAAGAATAGCAGGAGTTCCGCAACCGGTGAACATGCTGCGGGCAAAGTTTTGATTTCGGGTGCCAGCTTGCCGGGCATTACAGATATTAACTGTGCGGGGGCTGGCCGGCAATGAGGCAACGGCATTATGTTGCCGGAGCAACCAGATATCGATGGCAGGGGCTCCGGCCGTATATAATTTGCCAAATGCCATTGGCAAATTTCCGCCGGAAGGCATAAAATTTAAAATTATTTGCCTTACTTTTATAATCTGCAAAAGAAGGGAACCATGACAGGGAATGATAAAACAGACAGGAAAAACAACCGGCTTCCTTCGTGGCTGAAGATGAAGCTGCCCATGGGCCATAAATACTCAAGGGTCAGGAATCTAAGCCTGAAACACAACCTTCATACCATCTGTTCAAGCGGCAATTGCCCGAACATAGGCGAATGCTGGAGCAACGGCACCGCCACTTTTATGATACTCGGCGATGTGTGCACGAGGAATTGCAAATTTTGCGGCGTAAAAACCGGAAAGCCCGCGCCGGCCGACCTCGAAGAACCCGTGAGGCTGGCTGAAACGATCCGCACGCTCGGACTGTCCCATTGCGTCATAACGTCGGTCGACCGGGACGATTTGCCTGACGGCGGAGCCGGTATCTGGGCCGATACCATTCGCAGCATCAAAAAACTCAACCCGTTGACAACCATAGAGGTGCTGATACCCGATTTTAACGGAGAGGAGGCACTTGTGCAGATGGTAATCGATGAAAAGCCGGAAGTGATTTCCCATAACCTGGAAACGGTAAGACGACTGACGCCGCTGATCAGAAGCAATGCCAGGTATGAAACAAGCCTGAAGGTTATAGGGATCATAGCAGACTCACAGATAAGGGCGAAGTCGGGGATCATGCTCGGGCTGGGAGAAACAAGGGAGGAGGTTCTTGAAACCATGGACGATCTTCTGGATGCAGGATGTGAGGTACTCACAATCGGGCAATATCTTGCCCCCACTGCCGGCCACATGCCGGTGGCCGGATATGTTGATCCCCTGCAATTCGAAGAGTACGGCAAAACGGGGCTTCAAAAAGGCTTCAGGTTCGTCGAAAGCAGTCCCCTTGTGCGCTCTTCGTACCATGCTGAAAAGCATGCCGGCAACACAGAGAACAAGAATAAATCAAAATATGTCAATCAAAGTAAATTTTCAGGATCTGGGATCCGCTGACTACAAAAAAACATGGGAATACCAGGAGAAGCTATTTAACAGGATATTGACAGAAAAACTTGCAGGTGAAACCGCCGGCCGGGAAGAACTTCCCCTGGGCGGGTACCTGCTGTTTTGCGAACACCCGCATGTTTATACACTTGGTAAAAGCGGAGCCGAAAACAACCTGCTTATCGATGCAGGCTTTTTAAGGAAGATCAACGCCCAATACTTCAGGATCGACCGCGGCGGCGATATCACATACCACGGCCCCGGCCAGATCGTGGGCTATCCTGTATTGGACCTCGAAAGGTTCGGGCTGGGAATAAGGCAGTACATCCACAACCTGGAAGAGGCCATTATCATGACTCTGAGACAGTGCGGACTGGAATCCTCCAGGCTCGGATCCGCCTCGGGGGTGTGGCTTGATGCTGACGATCCCTCAAAATCAAGGAAAATTTGTGCGATAGGCGTGCGTGCCAGCAGGCACGTCACCATGCATGGCTTTGCATTCAATATAAATACGGACCTTAAGTATTTCAGCTACATTAATCCATGCGGTATTGTGGATAAAGGGGTCACCTCTCTTGAAAAAGAGCTTGGTGCCAGGCAGGATACCGGAAAAATCAGGGAGTTGCTTAGGACGAATATTTCATCTGTTTTCCGGATGGAGCTTGTAAACCCGCTTTAAAACATTGACAGCAATGGAAAAGGAATGGACCGATAAGGCACCCGGAGAAAGCAGCGAGACGGTCAGCCTGGCCACATCACTCGGCATTGACAGCGTTCTTGCCAACCTGCTGGTCCAGAGAGGAGTGAAAACATTCGAACAGGCGCGGGTGTTTTTCAGGCCTGCGCTGGATGACCTGCACGATCCTTTTCTGATGAAAAACATGGGCCTTGCCACGGAAAGATTGCTGACGGCCATAAGGAGAAATGAAAACATACTGGTATACGGCGATTACGATGTTGACGGAACCACGTCGGTGGCATTGGTTTACTCTTTTCTGAAGCTTCGCTATCCCAATCTTTCCTACTACATACCCGACCGCTATTCCGAAGGATACGGCATAAGCAAGAAATCGATCGACTATGCCGGAGACAACAATATCAGCCTGATCATTGCCCTTGATTGCGGAATTAAGGCTATTGAAAAAATCCGGTATGCCAAAAGCAAAAATATCGATTTCATAATCTGCGATCACCATACCCCCGGCGATTCGGTTCCCGATGCCGCTGCTTTGCTTGACAGCAAACAGCCCGGATGCGAATACCCCTTCAAGGAGCTATCAGGCTGCGGCGTAGGGTTCAAACTGCTCCAGGCACTGACGATGAAAAGCGATTATCGCTGGGAGGAACTGCTTAAATTCCTTGACCTTGTAGTTGTCAGCATTGCCTCCGACATCGTTCCCATAACGGGCGAAAACAGGATCCTTGCCCATTTCGGGCTCAAACAGCTGAATGATGCCCCCTGCTTCGGACTGAAGTCCATCATCAAGCTGGCCGGGATAGAGAACAGGAATATCACGATAGATGATATAGTATTTAAAATAGGGCCGAGGATCAACGCGGCAGGCCGGATGAAATCGGGCAACAAGGCAGTGGAGCTTCTTACCGCCTGTGATGACCGTCTTGCCGGAGAAGTTGGCGATGTGATAGATATTTTCAATAATGACCGCAAGACAATAGACCGGGTCATCACGAGGGAAGCAATAAAAATGATAGCAGCCGACAGCCAAAACGCCGACAGGAAGTCGACCGTGCTTTTCAATCCCGAATGGCACAAGGGGGTTATAGGCATAGTGGCTTCCCGGCTGATAGAGACTTATTTCCGGCCCACCGTGATACTCACCGAGTCAAACGGCTTTGCCACCGGCTCGGCCAGGTCGGTTCCCGGATTCGACATTTACCAGGTGATCGAGGCCTGCGGGGATCTGTTTGAGAATTTCGGGGGACATATGTATGCTGCCGGCATGACGATGAAGCTTGAAAATATTGAACCGTTTAAAAACCGGTTTGAACAGCTGGTTTCTGAAAGCATCACCCAATCGCAGCTTTCGCCGAAAATCGAAGTCGACTCCCCCATATCGGTAAGGGATATCGATCAGAAATTCTGCAGGATACTCAGACAATTCCAGCCATTCGGACCCGATAACGCTGCGCCGGTATTCATGGCCAGGAATCTTGTAAGCAACGGTGCAATAAAGGTCGTGGGCCCCCATAAGGAGCACCTGAAGATGGAAGTTTTTTCCGAAGATGCCCACAATCATGTGTTCCAGGCAATTGCCTTTCACCAGGCCCACCATTACAAACTTATCAGCTGCGGCATACCCTTCGATGCCTGTTTTACTATCGAAGAGAACGAATTCAGGGGCAAAACCACCTGGCAGCTGAATATAAAAGATTTAAAAACCAGGGAAGACGCCCATTAAAACCTCACCCTTACCTGGGCCTTCAGTTCCGACCTGGCATCGCCGGCAATCTCATTCAGCCCCGATCCCATTGATTCGCGGCCCGGCAGTTTTGTGAGCCCGTATTTGATCCAAATGTCCACGGCATTTCCGGCCGAATACTGTCCGAGCAAATACGTACGGTAGCCTTTATCATAATAGGCCGGGATTGAAAAAGCATATAAAACATCGTTTTCATATGCATAAAAACGGGCGTTATAGCTGTCGGTCCGGAAACCGGCAAACCGGAAGGCCAGGGAAAAAGGGACAATGCGGGGCTTATACAGTATATCCTGGTAAAGAAGTATCCCCCTTTCGGGGGAAATGTCTTCCCGGGAGTACCGGGAAAGCTCGAGCCTGTTGCGGAGCTCGACCACGGGCGAAACAAAGCAGCTTGTGTGGTATCTGAGCCTGGAAGTTCCCGCATCATATAAAACCCTTATGTTGTTTGCACCTGCGGGCGAATTCAGGGGCTTGTCCTTATGCCGGAAACTGGCGTACATATTCAGGATAGCCGAATAATTGAAATCGACCTGGATAAAATATTCGCTTCCGGAGGAGGGCGCCCAGGCATTATGCCTCATCCATGGAAACGAGAAAAAATCAATGTAAGCCGAAAGCTTCCAGCGCGGCGCAAGGTGCATGACCGTGCCCAGGTAAAACCCTTTCTCATTTGAAGTGCGGGTATTCTCCCTGAATCCGTCGCTGAAAAGGGCATGATAATTTCTTGCATAGTTCCTGTACAGGGCCGAAACGCTCATTTTCGGACTCAGGTTAGCCATGCCGCCGGTCAGCAGGGCCGTACCGCCATTGCGGCTGAAGGCCCCCTCGCCAAAAAACCTTACCCGGCCGACCGCAAACTGGTAGTCCGCGCCGCCGTTGAGGTTGCGGCTGCCCCGGAATTCAAACTGGTTGTGTATCCGCACCGGAGGGTTGAGCACTGCATCGTACCTTAGGGCGGCAACGGTCGCACCGACCCTGAAAAGGTCATGGTTGTAGTTAATGTTGCCTCCCATCACCGTTTCGCCAAGCGACTTCCTGCCGGCAATCTGGGAAGGGGTGGCATGCAGCCCGGTAGCCTGCAGGGACGATACTTCAAGAACCTTGCCGTCAGGACCCGCGGCCGAGACGGCCGCATCAACCTTTTTGCGGGAAAGGAAAAAGCTGGTTTCGGTGCTGCGTGTGAGCCGGTATGTCGCTCCCGCCCCCCTGAAAAACCTGTTCTCATCGGTCGAGGAATATTTCTGGATACCCCTGGCGCTTTTTCTTATATTCAGAGTGCTGGCCGATTTGCCGAAAGCCAGTCCCGACCAGAGCACAAGTCCCTGCCCGAAACCCGCCTGAAAATCTCCCAGGGCGATGGTTTTGAATTTCCCTGCATCATTTACCTGGAGATGAACGGTATGGTAATCAAACCCCCGTGGATTGCTGCCCCTGAAAAACTCCTCGCCCTGGTCTTTCTCTGCCACGAATCCGGCCTGTATCCGCCGGCCATGATTAAACTGGTATCGGTTATAGATTTTCAGCGGACTTCCAAGATAGCGGGAATTGGGATTGCGGGCAAGAGCCGAATCGGAAACCGGCAGGTAGCCCCGCTGCTTCTGGAGAACCTGCTGGAGCCGCAGAAAAACCTGGTGATTGCCCTGCCTCAAAATTGATGAGGGAGAAAGGGCAAAGGCGGTGACCGGTTCCTCTACAGTGATAAACGGCATCAGCTTACGGAGATCTTCGGCTGTAAACCCGTCCACATAAAGCAGCTCATATACGCTCACAAAATATCCCCGGGCGCGGCGGTAATCCAGAAGATTGTATATCCGGAGCTCATCGATAAAATGAAGCCCCGCGAGCTCGGCTGCACCGGCAGTGTTGATATTAAGGGGATGCATGGTGTAATACAGCAGGTCGTCGTAGATCACGGAAGGGTCCATATCGGGAATGTAAGCATCCATCTGCTCTTCCAGAAGCTCTTCAATGAGCTGGTGATTTGCGGGCTGCTGGCAGTGCAGGTCGGCCGACAAAAAAAATGCAAACAGAATTACCGCGGCTATCAGGATTTGCTTCATAATAACAGGAATTACCGGGACCGGCCCGTGATATAACTGATTGTGATATGCGGAGAAAAACCAAGCACCTGGTGGTTTGTAAAAGCCATATCGGCTACCAGGCTGCCCCATGCATACCCGAGTCCGAA
>SKQJ01000315.1 GCA_007119075.1 Bacteroidales bacterium
GCATAGTAGGTCAGCTCGAACCTCACCTGGTCATTGCCTTTTCCGGTTGCTCCGTGGGATACATAACCTGCGTTCTCACGGGCGGCGACCTCGATCTGCCGCTTCGCAATCACGGGGCGGGCGAGTGCTGTTCCCAGCAAATAGCGGTTTTCGTATACAGCGTTTGCCTTGATGGCGGGAAAAATATAACCGCTGACAAACTCTTCCTTTAGATCTTCAATGAATACTTTTGATGCACCGATACCGAGAGCCTTGTCCCTGGCCTCTTCCAGGTCATCGTCCTGTCCTACGTCGGCTATGTATGCTATTACTTCATAACCTTCATCTATCAGCCATTTCAGAATTACCGAAGTATCCAGTCCGCCGCTGTAAGCCAGGACTATTTTCTTGTTTGCGTTCATAATTGTTTCAGATGTTTAAAATATTACCGATTATTGTTAGTTTTCCGGGCAGGTGTGATATATAAAGGAGTTGGACAGGGGATTGTTCAGTAAATTTTTCTCTTTTTGATCGCTGCCGGAACCCGGCTCATTTGATTTGTGCTCCTTGAGTTTATTTATGTGCCATCGGGCAGTCAATTATTCAGGCTTGCAGGTATCTCGCGAGTAAGCATGTTGTGAAGATCCTGCCTGCTGATCCCTTCTCTTGAGATGACAAGTATCGTATCATCACCGGCTATTGTTCCCAGTATTTCAAAAGCCTTCAGGCTGTCAATCCTGAGGGCGATACCGCTGGCAAATCCGGGAAGCGTTTTTATTACGGCCATATTGGCGCTGTATTCTATTGAAAGGTATCCCTTGTTTACAGCGCCTTTAATTTCATCACCGGTATAAATTTTCACTTCGTCGCCCGGCAGTGCATAAATATGGCCCCTTTCTTCGTCGGCTATTTTTCCGGCTTTTAAAGCCTTAAGATCACGTGACAGGGTGGCCTGGGTGTAGCTGAAGCCCTTTTCATTAAGCATCGCCAGTAATTCCTCCTGGTTGCCTATCTTATGGTTTTTTATTAATTTGCTTATTTCCAGCAGCCGCTTTGTTCTGCTCATTGTTTGAATTATTTTGTTTGCTGAACCGGTTATGCATATTTATACCATGCGAGTGCAAATATATGCATTTTTTTTAAAAATTCAGCAATTTCCAAATAATATGCGATATTTATGTTGAAAAGAACCGCACCGGGATCCGCCAGCTCGATCAGCCGGGAAATCGTTTCCGGCCATTGCAAAAAGAACCGCACCGGGATCCGCCAGCTCGATCAGCCGGGAATCGTTCCGGCAATAAATGCATGGAAAAGAACGGCACCGGGATCCGCCCCCGATCAGCCGGGAAATCGTTTCCGGCAATAAAAGCAGCTGTGATGTGTTATATTATAACCGAAATTTTTAAAAACTAACTCGTAATGTCAATGCACCTCTTCAAACTGATCTGTCTTTTGCCGGCCGTGGCATTTATACAATTATCGCTTGCGGCGGAATCAAACGGCGAGCTCGTCGATTATCTGTCTGAAAAAGCCGTACCGGTAAATGACATCGACGATCTCGACGAAATTATTCATGCAGCAGGCTCACGCCGGCTTGTATTGCTCGGAGAGTCGTCTCATGGCACGGCCGAATTCTACCGATGGCGGGCGGATATTACCAGAAGGCTTATTACCGAGAAAGGATTTTCCTTTATTGCTGTCGAAGGGGACTGGGCATCGATTTACAGGCTTAACAAGTATGTCCTGGATCTTCCGGGAGCCGGATCCTCAGCCCGCAGAATCCTGCAGGGGTTTGACCGGTGGCCCGAATGGATGTGGGCAAACACCGAAATCGAGGAGCTGGCCGAGTGGCTTCGTGAATATAACAGCGACCTGCCTGCAGGTGAAAAAGTCGGCTTTTACGGGATGGACGTATACGGTCAGTGGGAGGCTATGGATGATCTGGTTGAATATGCAGGGGAACACCTTCCCGGCCATTTCGCCGAAATAAACCGGAATTTGGAATGTTTTGCCGCCTACGACCGGGATGAATGGACTTATGCCCGGGCTGTAACCGGCAGGGGCCACCCCTCATGCGAACAAGGACTCGTGGAAGTGGTGGAAGTTTTGCAGGCAGAGTCTTCCCGGCTAAGGAAAATTGATGAAAAAGAATTCTTCCGTGCAAAACAAAACGCATGGGTAGTCAGGAATGCAGAGGATTTTTTCCGGCTCGCCGTTCTCGACAACCAGGGTTCGTGGAACAGCCGGGCAACCCACATGTGGGAAACGGTGCAAAGACTTTTCAGGGAATACGGCGATGGTTCAAAAGGCATTGTCTGGGCCCACAACACCCATGTAGGGGATGCCGGGGCAACCACCATGCGTTATCAGGAGATGGTCAATATCGGCCTGCTCAGCCGCAGGGAACTTGGCCCCGGCCAGGTGTTCATAACGGGCTTCGGCACCCTCCACGGCAGAGTGAATGCCGGCAGCGGATGGGGTTCGGATATGCAGATAATGAGAATCCCCGAGGGAATGCAGGGCAGCTGGGAAGATCTGTCCGGTCAGGTCGGGCATGAGCGTTTCTTCCTTATATTTGATGAGGAAGACCGGAACCACCCGCTGTTAAACAGGTTTATAGGCCACAGGGCCATAGGGGTGGTATACAATCCGCGGCAGGAGTCGGGCAATTATGTCCCGTCAATACTTCCCCATCGCTATGATGCTTTTATTTTCATCAGGGAAACAGGGCCCCTGAGGCCCGTAAGGTAGGCGGCTCCCGGAGATCCGGTCCGGACCGGATTATGAAGCCGGCCTCAAATCTTCAGGGCATCCATATTATTCTCTCAGATATTCCGAACCGGGAATCCTCTCCATCTGCCTGAAAACCTGGTTTGCATTAAGAACGCAGAAGCTCCGTATATCAAAGCCTGCCTCGATGAAACCCCGTGCCACCCATGTATTACAGGTATTGAAAACATGATATTTTCCCTCGGCAAGGAAAAAAAGATCGGATTCCCCGTGGATGGTGCTTGGCTGGATGTCCCCCTGTTCATCGCGCATATAACTGTCAGAAACATACCTGGTGAGATCCCTGAACTGATCGCTGTTAAGGGGTATGCGAATAATCCTGGCATCCTGGCCATATGAACGGCGAAGGGGCAGGTTGAAGGGGTATACCAGCAAAACACTTTGAGTGGGAAACAACATGGACCTCAGAGCCAGACCAACGGGATCGCCTGTGGCCTGGTAGAATCTTTCGTCGCCCCAACCCACATCGACGAAATTCCGGTCTGTATAACGCTCAATTTCCGGCCAGATATCAGGATCGACATCCCTGGTATGAAAAACTATGCCGGTATGCCACCGCTGCTGGACCACGAACACCTCGTAATCAGGATCATCAGTGAACTCTTCCTGTCCGTGGGCAGCTAGCCCCCCGGGTGAATACCCGCAGGAAATCACCAGCAAAAGCAGTAAAAGGGTAAAAGTGGAGTTAAATGAGATATTCAGAGATTTTTTTTTGATCATATGCGATGTTTGTAGTTAACAACACAAACACTGTGCGCCAGTGTCACGTTCTTATTAAATTTGCTCCAAGCGTAAGGCCGTATGACATTGCAGCCAGGAGCATGACCCAGAAATAACCCGCTTCGACGGCAATTATTGTGGCAAGGGCCGTGCTGATGACCGAGAGACAGCCGTTTATGCCCCATGCCCATGGGGCAAGGGTGGTGTTTATCCCCGAAAGTCTGCGAAGGCCAAGCGGAAAGGGCATGCCCATAAAAAATGCCGCGGGAGATATAAAAATTATGGACATGAATATCTTTAAGGGCAAGGGCAGGTTGATGGTAAGTCTAAGCAAGGGAACCAGAAATAAAATATATAAAAGAATAAATAATATTACGAGCGCCAGCACCTTCACCATGTATCTTCTTTCGGTACCAAGCCGGGAGGAGGCCAGGCTCCCGGCTCCCGAGCAGATAAGCATCCCGCTCAGAACGGCTGCGGCAGCATATATAGGATTTCCGAAATAAAGAATGAATTGCTGTATCAGTATAATTTCCACAAACATAAAACCCAATCCTATTCCGCTGAAATGAAGCACAGTGTAGAGCTTGCCGCCGCCTTTCCACCCGATGGCAGCCAGCGGCAACAAAATAAGTATGACCGCTGCCAGGGCAATCTGAATAAAGGTCATCAGGACAATAAGGTAACCGATTTCCAGGAAGGGAACGGCCGACTGCCCGAACATTTCCCGGAGCTTATTGTAGCGCTCAAGTTTCAGGTACTGTGAAAAATAGGGAACATTATCGGTTGCTGGCCTTATGTTGAAATCATAGTCCCGGTAAAATTCTTCTCTCTCGGTGGCAGACATGACAATGTCCATCAACATGAAGAATTCATCATCCTGCAACTTGTTATATTCTGCTCTTTCGCCGGGAGCGATATCGGGCAACAGGGCGGGATCAAAATACATGGCTTCGCAAAACTCCCTGATGCGCCGGGTTTCGGATGCAGTCAGAGGCGATTTTTTCAAGACGAAGGTGATGGTGCCCCAGCCCCGCACGGCAGCAATATGATCTTGTACAGGGGCAGCGGAGTTTGCCTCGTGCGTTTCCACAAGGCTCGCAAGCAGCTTCAGCGTGTTCCGCGCCGGGTAGTCCATCCATGCAGTCACCGCTATCATCCCGTTTCCGGAAAGCCTGTGCCACATTTCGTCAAACGCCTCCAGGGTAAGTACGAACTGCTCTTCCAGGGCATTGATTCCCGATGTGCCGCCAAATGACTCGGAGGTCGGCAGAACAATAAGATCATAAAGGCTGTCATCCCTCAGCAGGTAGCTGCGTGAATGGAGGCTGACAGGGGTGATGGCGGGAAGGTGATACATGGAATCGATCATCGGCGCCAGTTCGTTTTTCAGCAGCCCTGTTGCGATCCGGTTTTGCTCGACGGCCGTAACGGAAGGCACGCCCCTGGTAAGGGCATGGGCGGCAAACAGTCCGGTCCCCGCATCCAGAAGCAGCAGGCTTGAAGGGCGGCTGATGTGATATGGCAATGCATTTGTGGTATAATCAAGAAAATGCACCGTATCGTTCCTCATCCATTCCACTACCGGCCCGAACCAGTTGCCGTTGTTGAAGATCGCATCCCTTACCGGCACGGTTCCCGTGAATGTCAGACTCAGTCCCGGAGCGTACCTGAGTGAAGGTGACCTTACGACCTCCAGTTGTCCATAAGGGCTGCTTCTTTTTATCACCACTTCTGCATCCGGAAGATTCATCGCCATGGAAAGGCTTTTGTACTGTGACAAAGGCAGCAAGGGAGGCGAAAGTATCAGAAACAGAGGCAGGGCAAAAGCGGCGGCCAAAGGCAGGATGAATCGTTTCCTCAATCCGGCAGGGATGATGTAAATCCCTGAAATAACCGGAAAAAGGCCGATTACCGAGGGCAGCTGCGCCGGGTAAAAAACCCAGAAGAGCACAAGCATAAGCAATCCGCCTATACCCGATCCCAGGAGGTCTGAAAAATAAAGAGACCCTATTTTTTCGGTATAATGGATATAAACAAGTCCAAGGGCGAGAGCTCCGAAAAAAAACGGGACAAAAAAGGAAAAGTAAGCCAGGAGCAGGCCGGGAACCTGACTGCGGTCCACAAATAGAAGATAGGAATCAAAAGTTCCCAGAACGTAAGGTGAAACGAGCATCAGCAGGCTCATTGACGCACCTGAAAGGATCATCAGCGAAGGCAGGGCTGATTCGATATTCCTTATAAACCATCTCCTGGCCAGTGCAAGCAATGTGCCGCTGGCGCCAAAACCCAGCAGAGCCACGGAAATTACCATATAGGCAAAGTGACTCCACTGCAGAATGGAAAGCAGCTGCATAAGATTCAGCTGGAAAGCAATTACGGAAGCCGAGAGGAGTCCGACGCTCAGGTATATCCTTTTTGACATCAAAGCAGTTTTTCCGGGCGGGAATCAATTTTTTCTTGTGAACGGCACAAACCGCACCGGCATTAGATTGGTAGTGGTTATCCGTTCACCTTTTTTTTCAACAAGCATTAGCGTCTGGACCAAAAAAGGCGAACCTACTGGTATGATCATCTTTCCGCCGTCTTTAAGCTGGGCAATAAGCGGGGGAGGAATGTATTCGGCGGCGGCGGTTACCACGATTGCATCGAAAGGAGCATGTTCTTCAAGTCCGTAATAACCATCGCCAATCAGGACCTCCACATTGTCATAACCGAGTTCCCGCAGCACCTTGCCGGCCCGGTGGCCAAGCTCCGGAATTATTTCAATTGTATAGACCTGATCGACTATTTCCCCAAGGACAGCAGCCTGGTAGCCGGATCCGGCACCAATTTCCAGGACCCTGTCGCCCGGTTTCGGATCGACCAGCTGTGTCATGTAGGCGACAATATACGGCTGTGAAATAGTTTGCCCGTAGCCAATGGGTGCGGGCCCGTCATCATAGGCTCTCCTTCGCTGTCCCTCCGGGACGAAATGGTGTCTTTCAACATTGCGCATGGCTTCAAGGGTCGGCTGATGGTCGATTCCCCGGGTTATGATCTGCCGGCGAACCATATTTTCCCGCATGCGGTCAAAATCCTGGGCCGCGGCAGAATGAATTCCAGCTATCGTGAAAAAAACTGCTATCAGAAATGAGTTCATTTTTTATTGTTTTTTAACCCTTCCGGATCACCGGAGTCAGAAATTGGTTTTCTTACCGGGGAAGAACTGTCAGCCGGTTCATGACTTGTAAAATACAAAATAACAATCATAGTGCCAACTTTTTCCACGCAGAGAGTTTCAATACTGTTGCATGGCAATTTTTATTGCTGCAGAATTGACGTTTTGGGGCAAATTATTAATTATGTAAAGTTAAATTTAGTTTTTTTTGATTACTTTCTCCTGTAATAAAAGAAGCCAAAATTTTGTCCAAAAAATGCAAAATTTTGACTTACAGGAGGAACCGCTCCGCTTTAACATAAAATTTTTTCATCCGTCTGTGTGTA
>SKQJ01000037.1 GCA_007119075.1 Bacteroidales bacterium
ATGCCGGAAAAAAAGGAGGAGACATCAACAATGGCCGACAGGTAAATAAGCGTCATGCCCATCAGCATCCCTGCCGTTATAACCACTGGCCTCACGCCGTATTTATCGTACATCCTTCCTGCCCATGGTATGCAAAACCCGCTGAGTATGGTACCAGCCATATAGGCCATGCTCAGGTTTACCCTCCCGATATCAAGCGCCCCGATAAGATGGTCGGTAAACAATGATACCCCGATGGTCTGTCCCGGTATGCTCATAAGGATCCCGGCAATTCCCGCGAATATTATTATCCATCCGTAAAAAAAGGGCCATCCGGCGGGTGAAAAAGGAACATTTTTCAATTGATGCGAATATTTTTGTTGTTTTTTGCCGTTCACAGTTCCACAATATAACGAGTCCGATCATATCCCGGCCTGCGGGAAAAATGCAAAATTACTAAAGAGAATCCTTATATTCAGGAAAGACGGAAACCATTTACTAAATTTGAGTTTGCAAGTCATAGCGGGAACCTAAAAATGATCAGTTATGGAACGCCAGATATTAAGCACAAAAAACAAAGCACTCACACTTAACCTGGACCGGTCGGTATACGGTACTCTGGCTGAAATAGGCGGCGGTCAGGAAGTGGCACGGGCTTTTTTCCAGGCGGGCGGTGCCTCGGGCACGATTGCCAAGGCAATTTCTGCCTATGACAAAACATTCAGCGATCACCTTTACAATAACCGCAAAAGCGGCAGGTATGTATCCGAAAACCGGCTTCAGAAAATGCTGAAATATGAATACAACGAACTGGCCAGCGTGCTCGGAAAAAAACAGGGATCGGACGTCCGGTTTTTTGTGTTTGCCAATACCGTTGCCACACTCAATTTTGCGAAGGACAATGATGCACACGGCTGGCTGGGAGTCCGCTTCCAGCTGCACCCCGGTTCGGAGCCCGGTGAAGTGGTGACGCATGTGAGCCTGCTGGAAAACGATACGCTTCTGCAGCAGTATACCCTGGGCTCCCTTGGAGTGAACCTGATCTATGCCTGCTATCATTATGCCGACCGCCCGAACCTGTTCCTTCAGTCATTAATGGACAATCTTGATACGCATCGCATTGAAGTCAACATGGTCAGGATGGCAGGCAAGGAACTCGATTATGTAGACAACCGGTTGCTTGGAGTGCAGCTGGTGAAGAACAGGATGACCAGCGCCACTATTTTCGATTCCAGGGGAAATGTGCAGCAGCCGGCCGATATGCTCTATAAAAAAAATCTTCTTGCCTTCCGGGGAAGATTCAGGCCCATAACAAATGCCAGCTGGGATATGCTCAGGAAATGTTATGAGATTTTCTCGAGAGACGAAAACTACACGGAAGAAAATACCCTGGCCCTCTGCGAGATAACGCTCGACAACCTTATGCAGGAAGGCGAAATAGACGAAACCGATTTCCTCGAAAGAGTAAACATGCTGAACGGACTGGGCCAGAATGTGATGATATCAAATATCAGGGAATACTATCGCCTCGTTGAATATTTCTCCAATTTCAGGCTGGGCAAGTTCAGGGTTGTTATCGGGATCCCCACTTTCAACAGTCTCTGGGACAAAAAATATTACTCCGATCTCAGGGGGGGGATCCTTGAGGCTTTCGGAAGGTTGTTTGTGAGGAACATGAAGATGTACGTTTATCCCTCCCTCAACAAAAACAACGGAAAACTGTTTACTTCTAAAGATATTGAGCTGCCGGCCGATCTGCAGCATCTGTACAATTACCTGATTGAGAACAGGAAGATACTTGATGTGAGATCGGCCGAAACCAGATGGCTGGATAAAGATTATTCGCGTACCCTGGAAATGATCAGGAACAACTCTCCGGGATGGGAGGAACTGGTTCCGGAGTATGTAGCTTCATATATCAAAAAAAACAAAGTGTTAGGTTTTAACGGAATCCATGCAATGCCGAAAAAATAAAAATTGACCATGGACAATCATTCCTATATTGGAAATGCAGATATTACATATATTGAATCTCTCTATGACAAATACCGGGAGGATCCATCCTCGGTCGGGGCAGACTGGAAGAAATTCTTTGAAGGGTTTGAATTTGCATCACAATTTAATGAGCGCCCCCGCAACGACATGGTGGACAAGGAATTCAGGGCAATTGCGCTGATAGAGGGCTACCGTCAGAGGGGCCATCTGTTCACAAAAACCAACCCGGTACGTACCCGGAGGCAGTATTCGCCTACCCTTGACATTGAGAATTTCGGTCTGAAACAGGAAGATCTTCAGACAGTTTTCCAGGCCGGCAAAAATATCGGGATAGGTCCTGCAAAACTAAAGGATATTATAGATCACCTGCAGCAAACCTATTGCGACGCCATCGGGGTCGAGTTCAAGTATATCCGCGTCCCGGAGAAGGTGCAGTGGATAATCGACAAGATGGAACCGGTTAAAAATACTCCGGTTTTTTCTGCTGAAGAGAAGAAGCATATTTACCATCACCTGAAACTGGCAGTGGGCTTTGAACAGTTTATCCACCGGAAGTTTGTCGGTCAGAAAAGATTCTCCCTGGAGGGAAACGACACCCTTATACCGGCCCTCGATGCCGTCATCGAAAAAGGATCTGAACTGGGAATTGAGGAATTTGTGATCGGCATGGCCCACCGGGGCCGGCTGAACGTGCTGGCAAACGTAATGCAGAAATCCTATCAGGATATTTTCAATGAATACAGCGGGACCGAGTATAACGAGGAAATAGCACTGGGCGATGTAAAATATCACCTGGGACACAATAACACGATCACCACGGATAAGGGTGAAAAGGTAAAGCTTAGCCTGGTGCCCAACCCCTCCCATCTTGAAGCCGTTGATCCGGTTGTGCTGGGCATTGCCAGGGCAAAAACAGACCTCAAATATGACAAGGACTATAACAGGGTCGCCCCCATACTGATACACGGCGATGCGGCAATTGCCGCGCAGGGCGTTGTTTACGAGGTAATCCAGATGTCTGAGCTTTACGGATATAAAAACGGCGGCACCATTCACCTTGTTCTCAACAACCAGGTGGGCTTTACCACCAATTACCTCGATGCCCGCACCAGCACCTACTGCACCGATGTTGCCAAGGTGACCAAGTCGCCGGTATTTCATGTCAATGGCGACGATGCCGAAGCGCTTATATATACAATAAAGCTGGCAATGGAATACCGCCAGGTATTCCATTGCGATGTGTTCATCGATATTCTCGGATACCGCAGGTACGGTCATAACGAGGGCGATGAACCGAGGTTTACCCAGCCGCTTCTTTACAAAAAGATCAGCCGTCATCCCAATTCGAGGGACATATACGGAAGGAAGCTTACAGAGCAGGGCATACTGACAAAAGAGGAAATACAGAAGCAGGAAAAGGAGTTCAATGACCTGCTGGAGGAAAAGCTGCGGAAATCAAAAGAGGGCAGCACCGTGAAGATAGAACAGTTCCTAAAGGAAGACTGGAAGGAATTCCGCTATTCCAGGAACCGCGATTTCAGCCGGTCGCCCGAAACAGGAGTCAAAAAGGATATACTGCTGGAGATTGCAGGGAAGATAAATACCCTGCCGGAAGACCGGTCCTTTTTCAGCAAGATCAACAGGCTGCTGAAAGAGCGCAACAGGATGATCAAAGACAATAGAATTGACTGGGCCCTGGCCGAATTGATGGCTTACGGAAGCCTGCTTCTTGAGGGCCACCCGGTAAGGATAAGCGGCCAGGATTCGGAACGGGGCACTTTTTCTCACCGGCATGCAGCCTATGTGCTTGAAAATTCCGATGAAAAATATTTCCCCCTGAAGCATCTTTCCGGTGACCAGGCAAAATTCCATATTTTCAATTCGCCTTTGAATGAGTATGGCGTTATGGGATTTGAATACGGCTATGCCCTTGCGGCACCCGATAGCCTGGTAATATGGGAGGCGCAGTTCGGTGACTTCAACAATGTTGCCCAGGTGATCATTGACCAGTATATCAGCTCGGCCGAGGAGAAGTGGGGACTGATGAACGGACTGGTGCTGTTTCTGCCGCACGGATACGAAGGCCAGGGGCCGGAGCATTCCAGCGCCCGGATAGAAAGATTTCTGAATCTTTGTGCAAATAACAATATGCAGGTTGTAAACTGCACCACGCCCGCCAATTTTTTCCATGTGCTGCGAAGACAGATACACTGGCCCTTCAGGGTTCCCCTTGTGGTATTTACCCCCAAAAGCCTTTTGAGGCATCCGGCCTGCGTATCGGGAATCGAAGACCTTGCCTCGGGAAGGTTCCGGGAACTGATCGACGATGAACACGTTGATCACGAAACGGTCAGGCAGGTTATTTTTACAAGCGGCAGACTTTACTATGACCTGATCAAAAAACGGGAGGAAACGGGGGCAGACGATACAGCCATTGTCCGCATCGAACAGCTATACCCGCTCCCCGCTGAACAAATGCGGCAGGTGATTAAAAAATACGGCCAGGCGGAACGGTATGTGTGGGCCCAGGACGAGCCGGCCAACATGGGTGCATGGTCCTATATCCAGAGAGTATTCAAGGATGTGCAGCTATTGCTCATTTCCCGGCCTGAAAGCGGGTCTCCGGCCAGCGGTTTGCTCGAGCTGCACAAAAAAAGGCAGGCCAAAATACTGGATAAGGCATTTATCAAATGCGACTGCGAATTCAAGCGCGTTTATTGCGGACAAAAATGCGGGAAATTCTCGATGAGGGAACTCAATCGCGAAATGGCCAAATAACATGAACAATTAAATGGAAACAGCCTGACCAATGATAATTGAAATAAAAATTCCCTCACCCGGAGAGTCAATCACTGAAGTGGAAATAGCCTCCTGGCTGGTCAGTGACGGGGATTATGTTGAAAGAGACCAGGAAATTGCAGAAGTAGAATCGGATAAAGCCACCCTGCCCCTTCTGGCAGAAGAAAGCGGAACAATTAAAATCCTGGCCGAAACCGGCAAGCCAATACAAGTGGGTGCTATAGCCTGCAGCATTGATACGGAGGGCAATGCTCCTCCGTCCGGAAAGGAAGAGCCGGACCGGCCGGCAAAAACTGCTGAAGATGAAGCCGGTGACCGGAAAGAAAAGGCAGCTGCCGCCGCAGAGACCCAGGAAGCCGAACCTGAGAAAACGGCAAAAAAAACTTCCTCCGGCTTCACTGCTCCTGCCCGGGAGCAGGAGACCGGGACAAAAGAAAAAGAACCCGCCCCACCGGATAACGGAATGAAAGGAAAACCACCCCGAAAGGACAGCGACATGCCGGCGGGCTACGAAAGAGTGAAATTATCCCCACTGGCAAAAAGACTGATGGAGGACGAAGGGTTTTCAATCGATGACATTATTAACGGGTTGCAGCGCATCACAAAGGAAGACGTGGCTGCCGTTGCCGGAATGACCGGGGGCGGCCTGCCGGATCCCAGGCAGCCATTAACCGGAAGCCGTGATTCTGAAAGGCAACGGATGTCAATGCTGAGGCGGAATCTCAGCAAGCGGCTGGTAGCCGTTAAGAATGAAACCGCCATGCTCACCACCTTCAACGAGGCCGATATGAGCAGCATCATTTCCATAAGAAAGGAATACCAGTCCGCCTTCACCGAAAAACACGGGGTCAAGCTTGGTTTTATGTCATTCTTTGTGAAAGCCGTTACGGAAGCATTGAAAATATATCCCAAAGTCAATTCCTATATTGACGGCGAAGAGGTTGTCACCCCCCGTTATTACGATACCGGTATCGCAGTGCAGACCGATAAGGGACTGATGGTTCCCGTTATCCGCAACACAGAGATCCTCTCGCTCGCAGAAATAGAGAAAAAGATAATCGAGCTTGCGGAAAAAGCCCGCAGGAACAGGATATCGATGGATGACCTGACCGGGGGAACATTCTCGATAACCAACGGAGGGATTTTTGGATCCCTTTTATCCACCCCGATCCTCAATCCGCCGCAATCAGGCATTCTCGGAATGCACAAAATTGTTGAAAGGCCGGTAGCAGTGAGTGGCAAGGTGGAAATAAGGCCCATGATGTATATTGCCCTTTCCTATGACCACCGAATCATCGACGGCCGTGATTCCGTGGGTTTTCTCGTCAGGGTAAAGGAACTGCTTGAGAATCCCGTCTCGATGCTCTCCGGCGGCAGGGATCCCGTCGGTTTGCTGCTTGATATCTGACAGGTATGAACGGTATGCATCGGACTGTTCCTTTGTTTCCGGGCATTTCTATCTCACTATAACATTCTCCCGTCCCGAGCAGTACATTTTCAGCATCGGTCCGGCATCATCCATTCCCATTTCCAGGGCGATTCGCAAATCCTCGCATCCGCCTTCAAGATCATTAAGGTTAATACGTGACACGGCCCTCTGCAAATATGCCCCCGGGTTTTCAGTCTGAAGCTCGATAGACCTGTTGAAATCGCCTATAGCCTTGTCATGATGCCCGAGAATTCCTCTTGATATGCCGCGATTGAACCAGGCCATGGCGTGGGTATCGTCGATCATAAGAGCCCTGGTAAATTCAGTAACGGAGCCGGCATAATCGCCTCCCAGGGCCTTTGCGGTACCAAGAAGGTAAAACGCCTGCGGGTTGCCGTCATCGATCGAAACAGACCTGGCAAAGTCCTCTCCTGCCCGGCTGGCCTGACCCATCCTGAGCCAAACCAGACCCCGGTTCAAAAAAGTCCCCGGACTGGAACTATCCAGCTCTGCCGCCCTGTCAAAATCATCCAGGGCTTTCTCCATCTGGCCTGTGTTTGCATGGGAAACACCCCGGTGATGCCAGATTTCCGCATCGGAGGGATCGTATTCAAGTGCGATGCTCAAGTCCTCGATTGCGCCGTCATAGTCACTTATTCTTCTTTTAAATATTCCCCTGTCCCTGTAAATACCGGTATAGCCGGCATCCATCTCAAGAACCCGGTCATAGTCTCTTATTGCTTCAATAAAATTATCAAGGCCCGCCATTG